>CAXNNN010000125.1:0-8355 GCA_964203095.1 Verrucomicrobiaceae bacterium
GCCAAAAGGATGAGCACCGCGCGCACGACGAGCAGCAACCGCTTGCGCAGGCCGTCCATCGGGTGCGACGACTGGCTCTCGATCCACAAGAGCAGCGCGATCAGAGGGATCGCGAGCAGCAGCAGTTTTGGTGATTCCCAGTCCATCAAGGCGTCGCCCTACTGCCGCAGGTTCCAATACACCTTCAAGTTCTTTGTGCGCCGTCCGGCTGCTACGATGTCATGGTCCTTGTCGCCGTCGAGATCGGCGGTCACGGCATCTTCACAGGCCATACCATTGTCATCGACCAAGGTCTGCTGCCAGCCACTGCCATCTTCCTTGGTGGTCTGGAAAATCTTCACACCGACCCGCGCCCCGATCTTGTTCTGGGCACGCCAGCCGACGACGATCTGACGATTGCCGAGCCCAAGCAGGTCGTGGCAGGCCAGCGCGTGACCGTCGATCAAAGTGTCGTCGAGCACGATGCGTTGCCACTCTTTGTCCTTGGGGCCATCGGCAGGCGGTAAGTAAAGGCATAGCTGAGTGCCGTGCATGGGCTCAATCGTCGCCACGTAGGGGCGTCCACCGCCGAGGACACCCCAGCGCACTTCTCCTGCGCCGAGCAATTCCTTGGAGTCTGCTGGGTGACGGGTAATCCATTGCTGATGCCAGCCTTCGATCGTGGGCGACAGGCGAACGACGCCCTCACGGCCGCAAAGTAGGATGTTCTCGGCTTCATTTGGGGCCGCGGGCACGATGTCCAGATTGTGCGTCAGGTGCATGGAGTCATTCACCACGGTGGTCGTCCACTCCGCCTTGGGGTTCTTGGGCCGATGGTAGGCCAGCACGCGCACTCCTGCGCCCTGGCCGTTCTTGTTTCCGCGTCCGTGCAAGGGGGCTACGATCAGTGCATATGCGCCATCAAGCCCGCGCACCCACTTCATGCGATGGACTGTGGGTTCGTGTTGCAGCGTGACGGCCTCCCACTTCCGCGTGCGATCTGCGGGTGGGATGAGGTAATGCACCGAGCCGCTATTCTCCGTATCGCCAGGGTTCCATTCGGCTCCGACCGCGACCTCGCACTTGCCGTCACCGTCGATGTCACGGGCGGCGATGCACACGTGGTCCTTAGGCGTGAGCGCCTCGGCCATGACGTGTTTTTGCCACGACGGATTCTCATACCAAACGATCAGCCGCTTGTCGGCGAGCAGGATGTCCGTTTTACCGTCGCCGTTCACATCTGCGAGCGCGGCACCGTAACCAATCTCCAGCTTGCCATCGATGAGTTCTTCCTTGAAGGCTGGCCCCTGGGCGTGGGCGATGAGAGTGGTGAAGGTGAGGAAGGCGGTGAGAAGCAGGGCATTCATGGCGGGAAAGGATTACAACCCGACAGGAATGATAGTTGCAAGCACGCATGGGATTCCTTGCGCAGCAGTGCGCCACTGCTCCGACCCGGCTATTCAGCCCAGCGCCAGCCATGCCACTCGCTCAGGTGCTTGGCACAGGTAGGACGGGGGCGTCCGAGCGCTTGGAATGCGCGGCACCACGCCGGGTTGGCCTTGCCGTCCCGCTCCTTCCAAATCATATCTTCAGCTGCGAAGAGGTCCTCGTGTTCACGGACGAATTTCTTCAGGGCACCTCTGGAAACCTCCTCTCGCAGAGGACTTGACTTCGCCCCGCGCTGGTAGGGTGCTATGTCCCCATAGCGCCGCCGCCGAAGCGTGGGACGTTGCGATGCGGCACTCTGACGCGAAATCCCGTCGTGTATCCGGCGCGTTGAGACAACGCGCCCTACCGATCATGGACACTGCGACGGCAGTCGAAAACGGGTTTCCGGAGGTGCCCTTCAGATTGCGATACTCATACACATTCCCCTCGGGGCTGCGGAGGCACCAGACCTTGGCGGCGATGTACTGATCGGTGGCTTGCAGCTTGGGGTTTTTCAGGGCGGAGGCCCACCATTCGGTCTTTCGCTTGCGGTGCAGGCGCATCAAATTCTCGCGGACCAAGGACGAGCGCTTCATGCCTTCGACGCGACGATGCTCGAACAGGCTAGGGTTCTCCTGTCGGAACCAGATCAAGCGATTGATGCGCGATGTAGGGGTGGCCGCTGGGCTGATGGTCGGCGCTGAAGTTACCTTTGCCCGGCTAGTGAAGGCGGCAGCGGTCAGGGCGGCAAGGCCTAGACCGGGGATCAGATAAATGTTGTTAATAATTGCTAATATTGATTTATATATTAAATGTTTTATTTATATAAAATTGAATTCAAATATCGAATGGGCATTATGGTAAGTTTCAAATTATGGCTCAGATAAGCTTTATTTATTTGATTTAAGAGTCGGTGCGCGCCTGAAGGAGTTTGCGGAGCTGCTGATGGGTCACCCGGAGGCGTCAGCGCTGGCGGTTCGGCCGATTCTCCGTGGAGGCGACTTTTCGAATGTGCGTCTTTTCCGTGACCAGCAGCGCAAAGCGCTCGTAAAACAGGACACACAGTCAATTGAACCCTTCTTTGTAACCCTCAAACACTCACCTCATTATGTCTTCATTTGGATGGATTATTATGCTTGGGACGCTGGCGCTCTCTGGGTTTGCCAGTCTCATGGTGCGCAGCGCTTACGCTCGCTATTCGAAACTCGGCGCCAGTTCTGGCATGACCGGGGCCGAAGCGGCGGAGCGTATTTTGCGCCGGGCGGGCCTTTCCAACGTGCCGGTGCTGTCCCAGCCGGGCACTTTGACCGATCATTACGACCCGGTGAATCGTCGGCTCGTGCTCTCGGAAGAGAACTACTATGGCAACTCGGTGGCAGCCATCGGCGTGGCCGCGCACGAGGCGGGCCATGCATTGCAGCATCAGGCGCTGTATGCACCCCTCCAGTGGCGCATGGCAGCGGTCGGCATTACCACGGCAGCGGGGACGATCATTCCGATCGTGGGCATCGCGGGGATGATGTTCGCGCCGAAGCTCGCGCTCATCGTTATGTCCATCGCCTTCGGCATTGTCATGGTGTTTCAGCTCATCACGCTGCCTGTGGAGTTTGACGCAACCGCACGTGCCGGGCGAGCGGTCGCGGACATGGGCTTGGTCGCACCAGGGGAGGAGACCTCGGGCATGAATAAGGTGCTCGGTGCGGCTGCGCTGACCTATGTGGCCGCTTTCATCGGTGCGCTGGGCCAGTTCTTGTATTACGCCATGCATTTGCTTGGCGGCCGACGGGAAGAATGACATGCTGCCGCCATGATGCTGCTACGCTTCTTCCTCGCCGGTCTGGTTTCGCCACTGGCCATCTTCGCCCAGGGACCTGAGCCCGCCCGCCCCGATTTCAAAACTGAACAAGCCAATCCTGGTGCGCCGGTGCCTGATCCGGCCGCCGCGATGAAGCGGATGAAGAAGGTTTCGGAGGACGAGTTCGAACTGGGCCAGATTCGCTTCAATGCCAAGACGCGTGAGGTGCGCCTGCCCTGTGTGCTCAACATGCGCGAGGGGGCGATCGAGTATGCGGTGGTACATGAGACGGGGAAGACACATGAGGCCCTGCTCAAGTCCACCGCAAGCCCGCTCGACCTTCAGGTCGCCATGCTGTTGACGAGCTATCAGCCGGGCCACTCAGGGCTCTTTCCTGGCGAGAAGGATGAGGCCATCCGCAAGCGCATGGAGAGCACTGCGCCGAAGACACCGGGGGCGAACAATGTGCAGTTGTTCGTGGAATGGAAAGATGGCGCCGAGACCAAGAAACTGCGGTTGACCGACTGGATGCTGGAGGCTCCGCAGAAGAAGCCGCCGACCGACTTCAAGCACTGGGTCTTCAACGGTTCGATGATTCAAGCCTCGGGCTTCTCTGCCGAGATCTACGGCAGCCTCATTGGCATCTACTACGACGTCACAGCGGTCATTAATTGTCCAAGTAGGCTCAATGGCGCGGACGATGTTTGGTCGCCGAATACAAAATTGATGCCCAAGGAAGAAACACCTGTCACCGTCATTATCACGCCTGTTGCACCCTGATTTATGAAACGTCTCACTTATCTTCTAGCCCTTCTTCTCAGTGCCACGCCTGCCTCTGCGCAGACCACGGTGCCTGATCGCAATGCCTCAATCAAACAGGAGGTGCAGCTTGCGTTTCAGCGCGGCCTTGGCTTTCTGAAAGGCAAACAAAATGCCGATGGCTCTTGGGGCGATGCCGAGCCTGTAGCGTTTACCGCCCTGGCGATTGCCAGCCACTTGATGGCACCGGATCGCAAGTCTTCGGAAGCGCTCACGCCCGAGCTGGAAAAAGGTTATGCCTTCTTGCTCAAGAGTGTGCAGCCTGATGGCGGCATCTATGTGAAAGCGCGCGCAAACTACAACACCTCACTCGCACTCATGGCCTTCGTGCTGCATCCGAAGGCGGCTGAGCATGATGACGTGATCATCAAGGCCCGTCGCTATCTCGTGGGTCGTCAGTTGGATCTTGATGGCAAAGGCATGGGCGACAATCCTCTCGACGGCGGCATCGGCTATGGCGACGACAAGGGCAACCACGCGGATCTCAGCAACATGCACTTCGCGCTCGAAGCCCTGAAGTATGCGGAGGCGCATCTGGCCGACCGTGGTGATGCTTTGAAGAATGAGCCGAAGCTGAACTTCGCTGCTGCCATCGACTTCATTCAGCGCGCGCAGAACCGCCCGGAATCCAACAAGCAACCCTGGGTCAGCACCGACGCTCAGGATCTCGGTGGCTTCATCTACGGACCCACGGAAACACGCGGTCCCAAGGTCGAACAGAATGGCCGCACCGCCATGCGTTCGTATGGCAGCATCAGCTACGCAGGCCTGACCAGCTTCATCTATGCAGGCCTGGATGAAAACGATCCACGCGTGAAAGCGGCGATCCAGTGGTTGAGCGAGAACTTCACGCTTGACGAGAACCCCGGCATGGGCGCGGAAGGCCAGTTCTACTACTACCACACCATGGCCAAGAGCCTGACCGCTGCGAAGCTGGACGAGCTGAAAACCAAGGATGGCAAGGCGATCCAATGGCGCGATGCGCTGGTGAGCAAGCTGCTAAACCTGCAGCAAGGCGATGGCAGTTGGCTCAATACCAAGGCGGGTCGCTGGATGGAGAGCGATGCCTCACTTGTGACCTGCTATGAACTCATGGCGCTTGGTCACGTGTATCGTGGGCTGTGATGTATTTTTGGTCGGTAAATTTCAACTTTCTACTTGATCACGTTGGGGACCTTGGCATAATCACTGCCCCAACACATGCGGGTGTAGCTCAGTGGTAGAGCATCTCCTTGCCAAGGAGAATGTCGCGCGTTCGAATCGCGTCACCCGCTCCAGTTAGTTTGTAACTGGAGCCGCATGAGTTAGATGAAGTTCTCGACAACTTCTGTATTTCTTCGTTAGCCTGTTTGCATGATACGCAGGCTTTTCCTTTTCTTGAGCAACACCACTCTTCTCGCAGCAGCGCCCAGCTTGATTTTGCACGGCGGGAAGATCGTCACGGTAGACCAGGACTTCCACATGGTGTCGGCGATGGCCTTGAAAGGGGGGCGCATCATCGCGATTGGGGACGATGCAACATTACTCAAGCTGCAAGACAGTGAGACGAAGCTTATCGACCTGAAGGGGCGCATGGTGCTGCCGGGCTTGATGGACTCGCACGCGCATCCCGTTAGTGCGGCCACGCACGAGTTTGATCATGAAGTGCCAGACATTGCGGACATCCCGCAGTTGCTCGACTACATCGCGACGCGGGCGAAGGCCTTGCCCGAAGGCTCGCTCATTCATGTGCGGCAGATCTTCATCACACGGTTGAAGGAGCAACGCTATCCGACGCGCGAGGAGCTAGATCGAGTCGCGCCGAAGCACCCAGTGCACTTCAGCACAGGGCCGGACAGCATGTTGAACACGCTGGCTATGAAGCTCGCCGGCATCGACAAAGACTATGCGGTGCCCGCAGGTCAGGCAGGCAAGTTGGAGCGCGATGCGAATGGCGAGCCCACGGGTTTGCTGCGCAGCATTAGCCCGAAGATCGGAGCCAAGGTCTCCACAAAATCGCCGACCGCCGATCAGACGCGCGACTTGGTGAAAAAGCTCTTCGCCGACTACAATAGCGTGGGCTTCACCGGCATCGCCGATCGTGGAGCGAGCGCCAGCAGCATTGCCTTGTATCAGAAGCTGCGCGACGCGGATGAACTCACGCTGCGCCTGCGCTGCTCGCACACCTTTCCCACGGGCAACCTTTGGCCTGCCATTGAAAAGGCCATCGACGAAGTCATCGCGCATCCACTGCGCAAGCCTGATCCGCTGCTGCAAATCGTCGGCACGAAGGTGTGGCTCGATGGCGGCATGTTGACCGGCAGTGCCCTGATGCAGGAGCCCTGGGGCGTGAGCAAGATCTACGGCATCACCGAGGCCGACTACAAAGGCGTGCAGATTATCCAGCGCGACTCATTGAAGCGCATGGTGCACAAGGTGACGGCGGCAGGGATGCAATTCACCGCGCACAGCGTGGGCGATGGCGCGGTGCAGACCTTGCTCGACGCGTATGAGGAAGTCGGCAAGGACTTGCGAGGCCTGCGCGCCACCCGGCCCTGCATCACGCATTGCAATTTCATGACGCCTGCGAGCATCGCCCAGGCAGCCAAGCTGGGAGCCGTGATCGATCTGCAACCCATCTGGTTCTACATGGACGGCCGCACCTTGTTGAAGCAGTTCGGCAATGAGCGCATGTCCCGCTTTCAGCCCTTGCGGGCGCTGTTCGATGCCAAGGTTCCCGTCGGTGGCGGCAGCGATCACATGCAAAAAATTGGCAGCCTGCGCGCCATCAATCCCTACAATCCCTGGCTCGCTATGTGGATCGCCGTATCCAGACAGTGCCGATTCCTCGATGAGCCGCTGCATTTGGAAAGTGGGCTCACCCGCGAGGAAGCGATCCGCCTCTACACCATCAACAACGCCCAGGTCCTGTTCTTGGAAAACGACTGCGGCTCGCTGGAACCGGGCAAGCGCGCGGACTTCATCATCACTGATCGGGATGTCTTGCAGTGCCCCTTGGTGGACCTGAAAGACACGCAAGTCACCGAGACTTGGTTGGATGGAAAGCAGGTCTACCGCCGGTGATTCCATTTTCGATTCGACTCGCGCATCCTATTCTGCCAAGATGGCCACATGCCGCAGATGGTTCAGTTCGAAATGCCGGTCCCAGGAGAGCTTGCTCAGTTCCGCCTGCCCTCCGGCGTGCAAAAACGTCTTCAATCCTTGCTCGATCGTCAGGATCGAGGCGATAAACTTAATGCAGGAGAAGCTCGCGAAGCTGAAGGGTTAGTGGAGTTGGCCGAGTGGCTTTCGCTGCTGCGGTTGCGTGTTCAAGGTCTTGCTCAATGAGCGGTATTTCAGCAACCATGAAGGAGCAGGCGATGCGACGTGCAGGCAACCGCTGCGAGTATTGCGGCCTATCGCAGTTGGGGCAAGAGGCGCTCTTTCACGTGCACCACATCATGCCGCTCAGCGAGCGCGGAGCTACGAACCTGGACAACCTTGTGCTGTCCTGCGTCTCCTGTTCGTTCCGTAAAGGCGTGCGCTTCGTCGCTGTCGATCCCTTGACTGGCAAGACCGTGCCCCTTTTCCACCCACGCACTCAGGGCTGGCACGAGCACTTTGCCTGGAGCGGCGTCCGCGTCACTGGCCGCAGTGCCATTGGGCGTGCGACCCTTCAGGTGTTAAAGCTGAACCGTGTGCTGGCCCAGGCCCTACGCACGGAGGAGGTGCTGCAAGGTCGCCATCCGCCGCCGAAGCCAAGGCGCTAAGGTGGGGGCAGAGGTTTCCAGGCCACCGACTAGTCGCTGAAATCGAAAGAGAAATCAGTGAAACGGATGCTGACTTCACCGTGCTCGAAAAGCATGCGCTGCTCATAGGCGGTGGCGTCAACAAGGTCATACTCTGTATAGCCAAAGCCGCCGTATTCACCGAGACGGTGGCTGCCCAGTCCTGTAACCTCAGCCACACCTAGGTAGTGCAATCGGAAGGTTCTTTCGACACAGTCATCATCGCCCCTGCCGTTGCGATAGCCGTCAAAACTGAGATGTAACGCTCTGACTTCGGGGTCGAATGCTGCTGCCGTGATCCTGGCGTCGTGAAGCGAAAAATCATAGGCGAAGCGCACGAGAGATGCTGGTAACTTGTCACGGATCGACTCCAGATATTGCCAATAAGCTTCGACCGTGGCCTGTCCGTTGGTGGTCTCGCCAGCCCACCATTCTGTGGTAAAATAGTTCATGGAGTTCGGTTGGCGTAGCCTGACATTTGCGGTTGATCCAGCGAAGTTATCGCCTAGTCTCGGTCACCTCATGAGGCAGCTTTTCCACATCGCCATCCGAATTAGTCGCGGGTTC
>CAXNNN010000126.1:0-8306 GCA_964203095.1 Verrucomicrobiaceae bacterium
GAGCGTTCGCCTTTCAAATTCGACACCGGCCAGCAAGCGGATGATCCGCCGCTCACCGATGTCGTGGTGACCGGCAACGTCGTCCACAGCATCGGCAAACCGCGCTACAAATACGCCGTCATCATCGGCGGCGGCCCCAACACGCCCCGCGGCATGCATTTCTCTAACAACCTGCTCCCGGCAGGCTCGCAGGGCGTGGCAAATCTGGATCTGCCGCACTGAGTCAGCGGACAGGCCACTCGCTGACACGAAGCGATTCAGCGTCCCCCTTCGGCAGTGAAAGGCGAACCATTCCTTGAGCAACGGGCAACCGAGCGGCCAAGGAGTAGCGGTCTTGCACAAAGACCTCGACGAGGTCGTCCTCGATGAAGACACGCACGTGCATCGGCTGGTCGGCTTGGAGATTCACACGCAATTCGCTCCAGCTCTCGCCCGCTGCATCCACCAGGCGAAGCACCTCACGTCGGAACACGATCGCACCGAGGGGAGCGATGCTGACACGAGCCTCACGTGGGCCTTCAGGCATGGTGAGTCGGAACTCTGCCGCCAAGCGACTCCAGGCACCGCTTTGCGACTGCCATGGCAATCGTTCGAAAGGCTCCTTGAGCTTATCGGGCAGACGCGTGCCCAGGTTGCCATCAGGCAAGGCATAGACCTCACGAGGCAGGGCAAGATGGCCGCCCCAGGTTTGCTTGCCGGGTCGGGCGGGTTCGAGGGGAATCCAGCCGAACAAGATGGGCGTGTCACCATCGAAGGCGATCTGCGCTGCGCAGAGGTCCTTACCATCGAGCTGGCCTGTGGGTTCGTTATTCCACGGGCCTAGCGGTGAGGTGCTGGTCCAATACACTGGCTGGCCGACAGCGCGGTCATAGATGCTGGCGAGTAGATACCAGCGGCCACCAAGTTGAAACATCTGCGGACACTCAGGTTCGCCGATGGTGCCAGGATCAAGAATAGGCCCGTGGTCCTGCCACTGCTTCAGATCGGGCGACGTGGCGAGACTGACCGCCCCGCACGTTTCCCGCGGTCGGCCTTTCATCAAGGTGGTCATGACGCAGCCGTATTGCTTCAACTCAGGAATCCAAAAGACGAAGGGATCGCGACGCCGCTGATAGTAGTCGGCTGCAGGAATGTGAAACTTTTTCGGCGCGCAGGACCAGTGCAGCAGCTCGTTGCTCACGGAGCTAGCAATCCGTCCCTGCGCATGACCATAAAAGCTGCGGAAGAGATTAGCCGATGAATCGCGAAACACTCCCAGCACAAAGTAGGGCGACATCCAATCCTCGGGCTGTGTTGCGTCGTGGGTGATGGCCGTTTCGGTCCAGTGCAGCCAGTCCTTCGAGCGCGCGAGCGCGGACTCATACTTGCCCGGCTTCAGGTAGTAGAGGTAGCACTCGCCTTGATGGAAAAATGGATGCACATCGCCCAGCGCATGATCACGCGGCTTGAAGTGGAGGCTTTCTTCCTGCGCAGTGACGGCGCAGGCCACTAGCAGGAAGGCAATGAACAAACGCATGATCAGCCTTGTTTGATTTCATCACGAACCTTCTTCGGCAGAGATGCCACGACGAGTTCAAACGAATGGTCGATTAGCTTTTTGAGCAGCGCATTGGGCACGCGGCCACTGAGATGCAGCGTGTTCCAGTGCCTCTTATTCATGTGGTAGCCGGGCGTGATGTCCTCGTAGCGGTCGCGCAGCTCCAGAGAACGCTCGGGATCGCATTTCAGGTTCACGCGATGCGGATGTTCATCAGGGTTGGCAAGGGCGAACACCTTGCCTGCGACCTTGTAAACGAGCACCTCGGGTCCAAAAGGAGTGGTTTCCTCCACAGCAGGCAGCGCCAAGCAATGGGCACAGAAGTCGGCGAGAATCATGAGCGCAACAAAGCCATTCAGCCCGAGCTGTCGAGGGTGATGAAATCTGGCGGATGCTGCCTCGTTATGAGAGTTCCATGCGCACTCAGCTTCGTCTTCTCTTCGGCTCTCTCATCCTTCACAGCACGCTGGCTTTCGCGGTGCCGAACTTCGTTTGGATCATCGCAGACGACATGTCACCCGACATCGCCGCCTACGGAGCCACGGGCGTGAAGACGCCGAACCTGGATCGTATGGCAGCAGAGGGGCGGCGCTACACGCGTGCCTATGCCACCGCCCCGGTATGCAGCGCTTCACGCTCAGCCTTTATCCTGGGCACCTATCAAACCACCACCGGTCTGCATGCGCATGATGTGGAGAATCCCCAGCCGCTGGCCGCGCCCTATCAGCATCTACCCGGCATGCTGCGCGAGGCAGGCTGGTTTGTGACCAATGCAGCTGCCCCTGGGACCGTGCGCAGCGGCAAAGCAATCAAGAAGGGCAAGACGCACTACAATTTCGCCCATGACCCCAAGACAATGTTCGATGGCGATGATTGGAAGAAACGGAAGCCTGGGCAGCCCTTCTTTGCGCAGTTTCAGATCACAGAGCCGCATCGTCCCTTTCCAATTCCTGAAAGCTACGACGAGGCGGCCTTGGAGCAGATTCAGCTACCTACCAACTACCCAGATCATCCGCTCATGCGTCGCGATTGGTATGCTTATCAGCGCAGTGTCGAGGTGGTCGATCAGCGGGTGGGCGTGATTCTCGAAGAGCTGAAAGCGAAAGGCGTCCTGGAGGATACCATCGTCATGTTCTTCGCCGATCACGGTCGCCCCATGCCCTGGGGCAAGCAATGGCTCACCGTGGAAGGCTTGCAGGTTCCTTTGGTCATGCGCGGTCCGAAGATCCAAGCCGCGAGCGTGGAAGAGCGTTTAGTCAGCCTCATTGATCTGGCTCCTTCCATGCTCACAATGGCGGGCTTGCCCGTGCCCGCCTGGATGGTGGGACAGCCGATCCTCAGTGGTTCGTTTCCAGATCGCGACATGATCTTCGCTGCCCGCGACCGCTGTGGCGATGCACAGGACCGCATCCGTGCACTGATCACCCCGCATACGCTGTTCGTGCGCAATTTTCACCCTGACCTGTCGCACTTGAACTGGTCCGGCTACAAGGAAGCCAGCTATCCAGGGATGCCCTTGCTGCGTGTCTTGCAGAGCAAGAATGAACTCACGACCTCGCAATCAGAGTGGTTGCAGCCCAAACGCCAAGCCTTGGAGCTCTATGATCTGACCAACGATCCCTTCAGCCTACATAACCTGTCCGCCGAGCCATTCCATCAAGCGGAGAACGCGGCCATGTCGGCCAAGCTGGATGAGTGGATCAAGCGCAGCGGTGATCGCGGTGCCTTGCCAGATGTAGCGACCGAGCCTTCGCTGGCAGAGATCCAAAAGGACAAGCGCGCCGACTATCAGCGCACATGGAAGACACGCCTGAAGAAAGCCGAGCCCAAGGATGCGGAGCGCTTGGCATGGTGGATGAAAAGCTATGGCTTGAGTGAGTGATGAACCCATCGGCCGCGCAGAGATAAACCCAATCCAGCGGAAGATCCCAGCCACCGGCTCCGTTCGCAGCGCGATGAAGTGCCTTCTTTTTTCTCTGCTCCTGTTTGCTCTGGGTCCATGGCTCGCCGCTGCCAAGGAGAGCACCTCCAAGCCCAACATCATCTTCGTTATGGCCGATGACATGGGCTGGGGCCAAACAAGCTATCGCGGGCATCCTCTCTTGAAGACACCGAACCTGGATGCCATGGCCGCAAATGGACTGCGATTCGAGCGCTTCTATGCGGGCTGCCCCGTGTGCTCGCCCACACGCGCCAGCGTCTTGACGGGCCGGTCGCCAGATCGTGCAGGCGTGCTGAGTCATGGCTATGCGCTGCGGCTGCAGGAGAAGACCATCGCCCAAGCATTGCAGCAAGCGGGCTATGTGACTGGCCATTTCGGCAAGTGGCACCTGAATGGCTTCAAGGGCGCGGGCGCTCCCATCTTGCCCGGTGATCCTCGGAACCCAGGTGCGTTTGGCTTTGATGAATGGGTGTCGGTGACGAACTTCTTCGACCAGAACCCTTTGATGTCTCGCCAGGGCGTGATCGAAGAATTCAAAGGCGATTCTTCTGACATCGCCATGGGCGAGGCGGTGAAGTTTTTGGAGAAACACCAAGCGAGTGACAAGCCCACCTTTGCCGTCGTCTGGTTTGGCACGCCGCACAGTCCGTTCAAAGCCTTGGAGGCTGACAAGGCGGCTTTCGCTGACCTCGATAAGAACTCGCAGGAGCACTATGGCGAACTTGTCGCGCTGGATCGCAGCATCGGCACGCTGCGAAAAAAGCTGCGGGATCTGGGGATCGCAGACAACACGCTGCTTGTGTTCAACAGTGACAATGGTGGCCTGCCAGGCATCAAACCGGAAACGGTGGGCGGATTGCGCGGCAACAAGGGCAGCGTCTTCGAAGGCGGGCTGCGCGTGCCTGGCATCATCGAATGGCCCGCCGTGATCAAGCCACGCATTACCCGCTACCCAGCCTGCACCATGGATCTCTTTCCCACCGTGGCTGACATCCTCAGTCTGCCCGCCAATGTCATGATCAAACCTATCGACGGCATCAGTTTGAAGCCCTTGTTCGCAGGTGAGATCGGCGAACGCAAGCAACCCATCGGCTTCCGCTTTGGCACCAAGTCAGCCCTCACCGAGCAGCGCTACAAGGTGCTCACAGAGAACCTAAGCCAAGGAAGCTTTCAGCTCTACGACATTGAAGCCGATCCTAATGAGACCAAGGACCTGAGTGGCGAACAGCCCGATATCTTGGCAAGAATGAAAAGCGAACTGTTGGCCTGGAGCGCCACGGTGGACGCCAGCTTCAGCGGTAAGGACTACCCAGAGGGCAAGGCCTCTCCACCTGACCCTGAACCCATCGCATGGACCGAACACCCGAGCTACCAGCCCTACCTCACCGAATGGAAGAAGCGCTGGGAATACCAAGCCGCCAAGCCATCGCGCAAAGGTAAAGCCAAAGGCAAGCCTGCCAACGATTAGCATTACCTCACATGAAACTTCGCGCACTGATTCTCACGCTCACCGTTCTCTCCGGCTACACCCTGGCCACACAGCCCAACGTCGTCGTCTTCCTCGCCGATGATGCGGGCTGGGGCGACTACGGCCACTCGGGCAACACGATGGTGGCGACGCCAAACATCGACTCGATAGCGAAAGGCGGAGTATCCCTGGACCGCTTCTATGTTTGCCCGGTGTGCTCACCGACACGGGCAGAGTTTCTGACCGGTCGCTACCATCCGCGTGGCGGTGTGCGCGGTGTGTCCACAGGACAAGAGCGATTGAACCTGGAGGAAAAGACGATTGCTGACGCCTTCAAAGCCGCAGGCTATGCAACGGGCGCATTCGGCAAGTGGCACAACGGCAGCCAGTGGCCGTATCACCCCATGGCACGCGGCTTTGATGAATACTTCGGTCACACGTCGGGGCATTGGGGCGAATACATTGACCCGCCACTGGAAGAGAATGGCAAGATGGTGCGGCAGAAAGGCTACATCGTGGATATCTGCACCGACATGGCACTGAGCTTCATTGAGCGTAACAAAGCGAAACCGTTTGTGTGCTACATCCCCTTTACCACCCCGCACTCGCCCTGGCGCGCGCCAGATGAAGATTGGGCGCGGTTCAAAGACAAGCCACTGACACTCACCGCGACCGATGCAGGCAAGGAAATCGCGGATGAAACCCGCTGCGCACTGGCCATGATCGAGAACCAGGACATGAATGTTGGCCGCGTGCTGACGAAGCTCAAGGAGTATGGCCTGAGCGACAACACGATCGTCGTTTACTTCTCCGATAACGGCCCGAATTCCATGCGCTGGACGGGCGGCATGAAGGGCAAGAAGGGCGCCACGGACGAAGGCGGTGTGCGCTCGGTTTGCTACATTCGCTGGCCAGCAGCTCTACCCGCCGGACACACGGTCACGCAGATTGCGGGAGCCATCGACCTGCTGCCCACGATCACTGCCCTGGCCAAGGTCCCACGTCTTGGCGACAAGCCGCTGGATGGTCGCGACCTGAGCCCGCTGCTGATGAAGCAAAAGGTGGAATGGCCTGCCCGCACGATCTTCTCCACCTGGGCGGGCAAGGTCAGTGCGCGCACTCAAACTCATCGACTCGACAGCGAAGGCAATCTCTTCGACATGATTAGCGATCCTGGCCAGACAACTGCAATCAATGACAAAGAGCCCACGCTTGCGACGAAACTTGCCAACGAGGTCGCAGCTTGGCGCATGGAGATGTATGGCACCACCGCTGCCAAGCCGAACGCCAAGGGCGGCAAGAAACAAGGCGGCGGTAATGCGGTCGATCCACGACCATTGACTGTCGGCTACCCAGAGTTCCCCATTACCATGCTACCCGCTCGTGACGGCGAGCCCCGCGGCGGCATCAAGCGCAGCAGCGGTGCGCCAAACTGCTCCTACTTCGTCAACTGGACGAGCAAGGACGACAGCATGGTCTGGCTGCTCGATGTGCATACCACAGGCCGCTACGAAGTGAGCATCGACTACACTTGCCCAGTGCCTGACGCTGGATCGACCCTCGAGTTTTCTTTCCAAGACAGCACACTCGCAGGCAAGGTGACACCAGGCTGGAACCCGCCGCTCTACACGAACCAGGACACCCTGCCGCGCCCCGATGGGGAGAGCCAAATGAAGGATTTCCGCACACTGAAGCTCGGCGAGATCCAGCTCACGAAAGGTGTCGCACCACTCACCTTGCACGCCACTGAGATTCCCGGCCAGTCCGTGATGGATCTGCGACGCATCACCTTGACGTTGCTGAAGTAAGTCCGCAGACAGCCTCTCCTTGCCCCATGCTCTCCTCAGTCTTCTCCATGAAACGTATCGCCCTTTTCCTGTGTCTTGCCACCCAGCTTTGGTCAGCCGACGCACGGCCCAACATCCTCTGGTTTGTAGTCGATGACATGTCGGCGCACTTGTCGTGCTACGGCGAGACATTGATCCAAACACCCGCCGTGGACAAGCTAGCGGCGGAGGGCACACGCTTCACACGAGCTTACGTCACTGCGCCCGTGTGCTCGGCTTGCCGCTCGGCGCTGATCACGGGCATGTATCAGACCACCATCGGCGCACATCACCACCGCAGCGGTCGTGGTGAACTGAAGATTCATTTGCCAGACGGTGTCGCACCCGTCCCAGAGCTATTTCAGAAAGCGGGCTACTACACCTGCATTGGCAGCGGCTTGACCGATCTCGATTATCGCGGGCTGCCTTTCGGCGCGGGCAAAGGGAAGAAGAAAGCCGTCGCTGGGGGCTCACGCCGGGGCAAGACGGACTACAATTTCGAGTGGGACGCCGCCATGTATGACAGCCACGACTGGGCCGCGCATGGCGAAAAGCCATTCTTCATGCAAGTGCAGCTCCACGGCGGCAAGCTGCGCGCCGACACCATCGAAGCCAATCGTGCCCTTGCTGCGCGTGCGCGTCAGGAACTCGGCAGCGCCACCGATCCACAGAAGGTCACACTGCCGCCTTACTATCCCCGTGATCCTGTCTTGCTGGAGGACTGGGCCGCCTATCTCGACAGCGTGCGTCTCACGGACCTGCATGTAGGCCGTGTGATCGCGCGACTTGAAAAAGAAGGCTTGTTGGAAAACACGCTCATCATCTTCATGACCGACCACGGCATCAGTCATGCGCGCGGCAAACAGTTCCTCTACGATGAGGGCGCTCACATACCCTTCGTTGTTCGTGGCCCAGGCGTTGCGAAAGGCAGCACGCGCACCGACTTGATCGAGCAGATCGACCTGGCTGCGCTCTCGCTGGCCGCAGCTGGCATTCCCCTTCCCGCCAAGATGCAAGGCCGTGACATCCTCGCGAAAGACTACCAGCCTCGCGAGGCTGTGTATGCGGCGAGAGACCGCTGTGATGAAACCATCGATCGCATCCGCAGCGTGCGCACAGATCGCTTCCTCTACATCCGCAATTTCTTCCCCAATCGCCCCCATCTCCAACCCTGTGCCTACAAGGACCACAAAGCCATCGTCCAGGCCCTCCGCGCCGCACACGCGGCGGGCACGCTGCCTTCAGTGTCGGAAGAGCTTCTCTTCAGCCCCACGCGCCCCAGCGAAGAACTCTATGAATACGTGAGCGACCGCTGGCAAGTCACCAACCTCGCCGCCAATCCCGACTACCGAGCTCAGCTCGAATCACACCGAATGAAGCTCGACCAGTGGATCACCCGCACCAAGGACAAAGGCTTCGAATCCGAAGCCATGTATGACAGCGACATGGCAGAGTATTTGAAGAAGGCCAATCCCGAGGTCGAGAGGAACATCGCCCTGATGAAGCAGTGGGCGAAAGAAGGCAAGTGAACGC
>CAXNNN010000127.1:0-8303 GCA_964203095.1 Verrucomicrobiaceae bacterium
ACATCACCGAACGCTGCGCCCTCATTGATGCCGCCCTGCATCGCTTCATTCCTAGCGAGGTGACATCGCCCGCCACGATTCACAAGGCGATGCGGCACAGCATGTTCGCAGGTGGCAAACGCTTGCGGCCGATTCTGTGCCTCGCGGCAGCGGAAGCCTGCGGCGGTGATCTCGAAACCGCGATGCCCGCCGCCTGTGCGGTCGAGTGCCTGCACACTTACACGCTGATCCACGATGACCTGCCTTGCATGGATGACGATGACTTCCGTCGCGGTGTGCCGACCTGCCACAAAGTCTACGGCGAAGGCATCGCGGTGCTCGCGGGCGATGCCTTGCAGGCGCTGGCCTTTCAGCTGCTAGCGCAGGTGCCGAGCAATCTGAACTACAATGTCGGGCATTTCGTCAGTGAACTCGCGATCACCTCGGGCAGTCTGCATTTGATCGGCGGTCAGGTGATGGACTTGGAAGGTGAAGGCAAGAAGCTGCCGCTGGCCGATCTGCGCTATGTGCATGAGAGCAAGACGGCGGCGTTGCTGACGACTTCGATCAAGCTCGGTGGCATGTGTGTGGGCGCTTCGCCTGAGCAAGTGCGCGCGCTGCACACCTTCGGCTGGGACACTGGCTTGGCCTTCCAGATCATTGATGACATCCTCGATGTCACACAAACGACCGAGAAGTTGGGCAAGAGCGCGGGCAAAGATTTGACCAGCGAGAAGAGCACGTATCCCGCGCTGCTGGGCCTCCAGGCCTCGCGCGATGAAGCGCACCGATTGACCAACGAAGCCATGCAGGCGCTGGCCGTCTTCGGTGGCAAAGCTGACGCGCTACGCCAGCTCGCCGAGCATCTGCTGAATCGCGACTACTAATCACCAAAGGTGGCCACGACCTTGGGCTCCTCTCCGGGCTTCAGCAGGAAGACCTCGCAGCTCGCCGCATACGGGTCGCTGTCGTAGCGTCGCTTCAGGTCGTCGGTGAATTCGGCAAGCAGCTCAGGGCTGGCGGGGAAGAGATACAAGCTATGTCTGTCCGGCAGCACTGCCCAGACCTCACTGCCGAAGAGAGTGGCTGCATTCTTGGCCAGTGAGGGGGCCATGATCAGGGTGGCAATGAGCGAGCTGTCGCTGCGATAGACGGCGTAGCGTGTCTTACCTGCATCATCCTTGATAAACTCTGGCTGCATCTGCCCCAGGCGCACTTCGGCGCGGGCCTTGGCACGTGCCGTGAACGTCTCCACGCTGATGCCGAGGCGGGCGAACTCTTCTTTGGAGTAGAGCTTCACGCCGGGACCTTCGGCCACTTCATGGGCCGGCGAGAGCACGGTTCTTGCGGCTCCCCCGAGCGGGCGTGAATGGACGTTCTTCAGCGCAGCAGGCTCGGGCATGAGCACGTAGGCATCGAGCTTTTTCGATGCAGGCTGGGCCAAGCAAAGCAGCGGAAAGAAGGCAAGAAGGAAGCGGCGCATGGAGCACCATAGATAACAGATAACACGCCGAACCGCCAATCTTTGCTTGCCAGTCAGCGGCCTTCCCTGCCAAATAACACATATGATCGCCTTCCTTCGTGGCCGCTTGGCCGAGTCCTTGCCAAGCTACGCCATCGTCGACGTGAATGGTGTGGGCTACCACGTGCTCATTCCGCTGTCCACGTATGATAAGCTGCCAGCAGAGGGCAGCGATGTGCGCTTGCTCACGCATTATCACGTGACCGACCGCGATCATTCGCTCTACGGTTTCCTGACCAGTGACGAGCGCGATTTGTTTCGGCTGCTCATCGATCGCGTGTCAGGTATCGGGCCCAAAATGGGATTGGCCGTGCTGAGCGGCACTCCCGTCTCCGCATTTAAGGATGCCGTCATTCGTGAAGATACCGCCGCCTTGTCGAAAATCAGCGGCGTGGGCAAGAAGACCGCCGAGCGCATCGTGCTGGAGTTGAAGGACAAGGTGGGCGTCACGACGGCATGGCAGGTAGCCAAGGCCGCCGGCCCAGCCGACAAACTGAAGTCCGCACCGAACGATGCAGTGCTTGCGTTGATTACGCTGGGCTACAAGCAAGGTGAGGCATTGAAAGCCGTGCAGCACCTCATGAAACAGCCCGAGTTTGGCGGTGCGGAGCTTGATGTGCATCGCTTGGTGCGTGAGGCGCTGCGCTCGTTAAATTAGCGGTTAATTGATGCTTTAAATGCGTTCACCGCATGACCTAATCAGTTAGCTAAGCTGGCTGGAGTGGGCAGCTGACCCTACCCGCCTAGAGAAAATCGACAGGTTAGGCGTATGAGATTTGAATTTGACTGATAGGACGGCCGGGGTGGCAGGCACAAGTTTCAAAAGGGCAAGATGAGCAAATAGTAACGTGATTTGCTGATCAGCCCCCCAGCAAATCAGAGCAATCGAAGTTAAGGAGGATTTTTCTTGTGTCATCTAGTGAAGTTGCTAACTTCGCTTCTGCTTTGTGAAGCAAAGCTCAACCCTAACTATTAAACGAAATCGTGAAGCACAAAATCTACTTGCTCGATGATCATCCAATCGTCATCGAAGGTTTAAAGAAAGTCATCGATGCGCAGGAAGATCTGCAAGTCATCGGCAGCACAGAGGATGCGAACGCAGCCCTGCAACAAATGACCAAAGCTAAGCCCGACATCGTCGTGCTCGACATCACCCTGAAAGACCGCAGTGGTGTGGATGTGATCAAGAAGATCCGCGCCAGCCTGCCTGCCACCCAGGTCCTGGTTTATTCCATGCACGACGAAAACGTGTATGCTGAACGCTGCCTGCGCGCAGGTGCCATGGGGTACCTGATGAAGAGCGAAGGTGCAGCACGCCTGCTCCAGGGTATCCGCCAGATCATCAGCGGAAGCTTCTGCTTCAGCGCCAATCTCATCGGTAGCATCGTCTCCGGTGGCGGTCCTCGCACCGGTTCCCGTGGCGAACCCGGTCGCTTGCTCAGCGATCGCCAGCTCGAAGTGTTCGAGATGGTCGGCCGTGGTTTCGACTCACACGAGATCGCTGAAAAGCTCAGCCTCAGCGCCAAGACCGTGGACGCCCACAAGGCTAACATCCGCCAGAAGCTCGGTCTCGCCTCCGCGCGTGAACTGCTGATGGAAGCCGTTCGCTGGGTCGAGAAATAGCCGCTCGCTTAGCGGCTGTCGCTGATACGCACAGCGCCCTTCGGCAACGAAGGGCGCATTTTTTAGGGCCACGAACCGGAGTTGAGAGTGGGAGGTCAAAGGATGAAGGGGTGGCAAACGTGGTTGGTCTCACTAGCGGCTAATGGTGCAAGTCTTCCTGTAGCCACGCCCGTTCAATGCGCTCAACACTCATCACTCAATTCTCAACTGCAGCTTCAAGGTGAAAGAAAGCTGGTCAGGAGGCCTTTGATTCGCTTCCATTCACGTTCCCTATGATTAAACCGACCTTCTCGACACGGCGCTCCTTCCTGCGCAACACCGCTGCCACGGCCAGCACGCTTCTTGTTCCCAATCTGCTGCGCGCTCAAGATGGCGGCATCAAAAAGATCAACGTCGCAGGTATTGGCGCGGGTGGCAAAGGTGGGTCAGACATCGCTATCTCGGCAGAAGGCGCAAACATCGTGGCGTTCTGCGATGTTGATCGCAAGACGCTGGAAGCAGCCAAGCTTAAGTATCCCCATGCGAAGGCCTTTGAGAGCTTCCAGGAAATGTTCGCGACCATGGGCGACCAGATTGACATGGTCACCGTGTCCACTCCCGATCACACCCATTTCCCTGCGGCCATGGAGGCCATCAAGCACGGTAAGCATGTGTGTGTGCAGAAGCCGCTGGTGAACCGCATCTGGGAAGCGAACCAACTGCACGAAGCGGCCAAGAAAAAGGGCGTGAAGACCAACATGGGCAACCAGGGGCACACCGGCGAACAGATTCGCCAACTGAAGGAGTGGATGAATGCCGGTATCGTGGGCAACGTGAAAGAAATCCACGTCTGGACCAACCGTCCCATCTGGCCGCAGGGCAACGCCGCCAAAGCAAGCTACAAGCCTGCCGAAGTGCCGCCCAATCTGAACTGGACCAACTGGCTGTCCCAGTGCCCAGACACGCCTTATTTCGACGGCGTGCATCCTTTCAAATGGCGTGGTCACCGCGAGTTCGGAGCCGGTGCCATGGGTGACATGGGCTGCCACATCATGGATGGTCCGTTCTGGGCTTGCGACCTGGGCGAGCCCTACAAGCTGGAAGCCGAGGTCGGCGAGCTGACCGACAGCAGCTGGCCTGCATGGTCCCACGTTATCTGCTATTTCAAGCACGCCAAGTTCGGCGAGATCAAGTTGCACTGGTATGAAGGCAAGAATGGCGACAAGCCGATGAAGCCTGCCCGCCCTGCGAAGCTGGAAGCCACTCGCGACTGGAACAAGATGGCTGGCGGCTTCATCATTGAGGGTGACGAGGACACCATCCTCAACGCTGGTGACTACTGCGAGCATCTGGAAGTGGTCGGCAATCGCGAGAAGATGGTGAAGTTCTTCAAGGACACGCCGAAGACGCTGGAGCGCAGCCTTGCCCCCGGCAAGCCGCAGCTAGAGTTGGTCAAGGCCATCGAGCAGGACAAGATCGCGGGCAGCAACTTCGACTACTCCGTGCCACTGACCAAGCTTTGCTTGTTCGGCAACCTCGCCATCTCGAACCCCGGCAAGATTGTTGAGTGGGACAGCGCCACGCAGTCCATCAAGGGCAGCGCCGAGGCGAATGCCTTGCTCAAGCGTGCTGCCGTGCGTCAGGGTTGGGAATACTCCGCCGACAAAATCTAGTCCGCCACAGGCATGACTTCCGACGCCGGGGTGCACACGCTGCGCCCCGGCGTTTTGTTTGGCGTTGCCAGCATTGAATTCGCCAATGTGCGGTTCGTGGTTATCAATGCAGCGCAGGCTTTACGAGCGGCCTGTTTCCTGCTTTAACTGAGCGCGCTGCCAAGCACTCCAACGTCCATGCCTGCGGAACCACCGGTTAAACTCAAGGACATTACCCTCCTCGGTAAAGAGCATCTGCCTGATGATGGCGGCTATTTGCTCCTGCCCAATCAACTCGGTTACCACGACCTGCTGCGATTGCAGGTGGTGCTGGCCGACAAGCCCCTGATCTTCGTCACTGAAGGCGCGGGGCTGCATCCGCAGCTGAAGGCGCATCTTGAAAAAGAAGGCATCACGACGCTCATGATCGTGCCGGAGACGACGGACGTGAGTTCGTATCGCTCCGCCTTGAAAGCTGCCGCCCGCAACGGTTCCGTGATCATCTATTTGCCTGGCCAGGCCTCGACGGTCAATGCGCCGCTGACCACCATTCCTGGGGATCGGCTGGACTTCCTGGTGAAGGCGGACATCCCCGTCGTGCCCTGCTACGTGCAGCACACGCGGGACATCAGCATCTCCATCGATCGCCGCCATCCCGAGGCCGAAATCATTATGGCCTTTGGCCCAGCCTTGGAAGGGGAATACCTCACGCTCGCTGCCTACCAAGAGAGTCTCTTCGTGCTCGCCGAGCAGTGCTTCTCGAAGCACCCCATGCTCGCCCGCAATCTGGGCTACGCCTTGCTGCAAGGGCTGAAGAAGCACGGCACGCAGAACTACGTCATCGACGGCAAGGACAACAGCAAGCTCGGCTTCGACAAGATTCTGGCGGCCGCGATTGCACTGAGCAAATTCATCAAAGCCGAGACCCAGAAGTCGCGCGTTGGCATCGTGCTGCCGCCTTGCACCGCTGGCTTGATTGCCAATGTGGCCGTGGTTCTAGCGGGCAAGACACCCGTGAACCTGAACTTCACCGCGGGTCGTGCCAGCGTGGAGAGTGCCATGAAGCAGTCGGACATGGATCGCTACCTGACCGCCGACACCTTCGTGCGGAAGATGCAAGGCTTCCCCTGGCCGCCGACGAAGCAATTGATCCTGCTCGAGCGCCTGATGCCCACGCTCAAAGGGAAAGCCTCCCTCTGGTTCGTGCTTGGTAAGCTGCTGCCAGCCTCCCTCCTGGCCACGATTCTAGGCCTGTCCAAGAAGGGTGGGAACAAGGAAGCCCTGCTCCTCTTTACCAGCGGCAGCTCTGGCGAGCCCAAGGGCGTCATGCTCACGCATCGCAACCTGGTCGCCAATGTCGCACAGTTCGGCAGTCGTCTGAACCGCAAGAGCACCGATAGCATCCTGGGCTGCCTGCCGCTCTTCCATAGCTTTGGTTGCACCGTTACACTCTGGTATCCGATCCTCTGCGGCTTAAACGTGGTCTACTACCCGTCGCCGCTGGAAGTCAAGAAGCTGGCCGAACTGATCGAGAAGCACAAGGTGACTGTCATGATCGCCACGCCGACCTTCCTGCGCGGCTACCTGCGCGGGGTGAATCGGGAGCAGCTCGCCAGCATTGATCTCTGCGTCACCGGGGCTGAGAAGCTGCCACGCGCAGTCGCAGAAGCGTTCGAGAACCGCTTTGGCAAAGTCGTGTTGGAAGGCTACGGCCTGACCGAAACCTCACCCGTTTCCAACGTCAACCTGCCCGACATCGAGAGCAATTCCGAAACTCAACTGACCCTTCCTGCGGGGCGCGCAGGCTCCGTGGGTCAGCTGCTGCCAGGTCTCGCCGTGCGCATCACGCACGTGGAAACCGGCGAGGCCTTGCCACTGCACCAGAGCGGCATCATTTGGTTCAAAGGCGCGAACGTTTTCACCGGCTACTTCAACGACCCGAAACGTAGCGCCGAGGTGCTGGATGAGAACGGGTGGTTCCGCACGGGCGATGTCGGTCGCGTGGACTTGGATGGCTTCCTCTACATTGAGGGCCGCCTCTCCCGCTTCTCCAAGATCGCTGGCGAGATGGTGCCGCATGAGACCGTGGAAGAAACCATTGTCCGCACCCTCGGCTTGGAAGGCGAAAGCACACGCCGCATCGCCATCGTCGGCATGCCCGACATCGAGAAGGGCGAGGCCTTGATCATGCTGACTTCCGTGCCCGGTGGCCCCGATCATCAAGAAATCGTGCAGCTGCGCTACCGTCTGATCGACAAAGGTGTGCCGCCGCTGTGGATTCCGAAGAAGATGATCCGCGTCACCGAAATCCCGGTGCTCGCATCGGGAAAACTCGATGTGAAAGCCTGCGAAAAAATCGCCAAAGCCACAGGCTAGCACCATGTCTCAACCGCCCGCAGTATCCACCGGCAGCGGTTGCCAGAAGTGGCCCAGCATCGCGCTGGTGCTCATCGTATTGATCGTGAGCCTCACTGCGCTGAAGGGCTGTGGAGCACTACGAGAGACGCTCGCGGACATTCAGAAGCTGATGGGCGGCATCGTGCAGCAGGACATCACCACCAGCTTCCGTGAAAGCCTGCTCAAGATCACTGCGACCAAGGGCGACATCCTCGAAGTCGCCATTGTCGAAATGGACGAGACCTTCACGCGCATGAACATGAAGGCCATCGCCAACATCTTCTACCTCGGCACCACGGTCTCTGAAATCCGCGTGCCGGCCGTGTATCGCTATCACATCAAGCTCAGCGACGACTGGAAGGTCACGATCGAGGGCGACCGCTGCTTGGTCATTGCCCCCATCATTCGCCCCAGCCTGCCGACCGCCATCCGCACGGACAAGATGGAAAAGCGCAGCGAGGCGGGTTGGGCGCGCTTCGATGCCGCGCAGAACATGTTGGAATTGGAAAAGAGCATCACGCCCTCGCTGGAGTCACGCGCAGGCAATGCTAGCCACATCGACCGCGTGCGCGACCCTGCGAGGAAGGCCGTCGCCGAGTTCGTGAAGACGTGGCTGCTCAAAAACCCCAAGCCAGAGGTGAAGCAAATCACCGTCATCTTCGCCGACGAACCCGCTGCCAAAGACGCCAAGCTGGTGCCGCCCATGGCGACGTTGGATGTGCAGTCCTGACGCAGCAGGTTAAAGCACCTCGTCCAAGGCCAATCGCAGCGCCGTGACCATGCGCTGCATCTCAGCGTGCGTCACACATAGCGGCGGCATCAGCACCAGGGTATTCAGCACGGGTCGTGTCAGCAGGCCGTGCTTTCGCGCTTCCAAGCAAATGCGCGCACCGACCAGTGCTTCGCTCTTGACCTCAATGCCCGCCATCATGCCGCACTGCCGAACTTCCAGCACCTTGGGATGCTCGCGAAACACCTCCAGCGCCTGCGAGAACTGCGCTACCTTCACCGGTAGTTGCTCTAGCAAAGACTCGTCCTTGAACACCTGCAAGCTGGCCAAGGCCGCGGCGCAGCCGAGTTGGTTCGCGGTATAGCTGTGCCCGTAATAGAACGTGTGCTCCGGCTTCAGGAAGGCCGCAAAAATCCGGTCG
>CAXNNN010000128.1:0-8288 GCA_964203095.1 Verrucomicrobiaceae bacterium
GGGGCCTATCAGATGCGGGCGGCTCATGCCATATTTAGCAAACACTTCAGTCATGTATTCAGCCCCGTCGCGCTGGGTGTCGATCTCACCGCTGTAGCTGATGAGGGGCACGTTCTTGAAGTTCAGCGCGTAGTCGGGCACGTCATACACGCCCCACAGCACCTGCTCATACCAGGGTGGCAGCTTGTCTGGCGTGACTTTCTGGTAGCGCTTCACATCGACAAATCCGGCTCCGGTATGCACGCAGGCCCATTGATCCGCGAAGTGCGCGCCGATGTGCCACGCACCTGCTCCACCCATGCTGAAGCCTGCAAGGGCGATGCGATTTTCATCCACGTTGAAGCGTGCCGAGGCATCATCCCGCGCCTCAAACACATCTGTCTCGCCCGCACTTTTCCAGCCATTGCAGTAGCGACCGAAGGGATGGATCACAATCGTGCCCTTGGGCTGAAACTGCCCAGGCTTCTTGGCCATCAGTCGGCTGTAAACGAAGTGCAAATCGGTCGTCGTGTCGCCGCGCCCATGCAGCCAGACCCACATGGGCACCGGCTTCTTGCCCTTGCCGAACTCTAGCCCCTCCGGCACCTCCACGCCATAGGGCTGCGGTGAGTCGTCGATCTTCGAGTAGAAGCCGAGCACCTTCTGCCCGCTACCGTTCATCCACGGCGTCGTGTCTTGCTTGAGCAAGTCGATGCGCTTCACCGCTTCGTCGAGCAGTGCGTTGGCCTTCTTGGCACCGTCTTCAGTCTTCTTGTCATACCACTCGTGGAACTCCAACGCGTAGCGCACGGCCTTCAGGAAGATGTCCGCATCCGCCGCGCGCTCGTGCTTTTTCACAGCTTGGAACTGTGCCGTGACTTCGGCCAATCGTTTGTCAATCGCGCCTTGCTGTTCAGCAGAAAGGGCCGCTGTCGGCTTCGGTGGCAGAGAACCTTTGAACGATGCGGTCGCACCATCAGGCCGGAGCTGGGCAAAGGCCGTGCAGGCAAGGAAGACAAAGGCAATGCTCAATTTCATACGGTCGTAGTCATTGCTAACCCACACTAACTCAGCCCTCACTTCGGCACCGCCGTTTTCACGAAATACAGCTTGTCCTGCGAGCGGATGTAGAGGCCCCCGTTCGCGACCGCGATGCTGCTGCGGCAGCTCTTGCTATCGCCATTCGGCTTGGAGCCGTCACCCATTTCATTCACGCTCAGCAGTTCAAAGGTGTCGCCACCGGCCTTGACCACATAGACTTCGCCCCAGAAGTTGGTCATGTAGATCTTGCCATCGGCAATGGTGGGGCTGGCTTCAAATTTGCACTTGCTCGGCAATTCGCCACTCCACACTACCTTGCCGCTCTTCGGCTCCACGCAAGCGAGCACCTTGCGATCGCTGTCCAGCACGTAGAATTTGCCATCATAGAAGGCAGGCGTGGAAACGTCACTACTGACTTCCTTCGGGTTAGAGGTCCAGGCGAGATCCGTGTCTTTGAGGATGCCCCTCTCGCCCAGCTTCAAGGCATAAACAGAGTTCTTCTTCGGCGCGCAAGCCAGCACGACGCCTGCGCCAGCGATGGGGCTAGCAACCATGCGCCAGTGACCAATCTTCTCCGTGTTCCAGGTGCCCCAGCGCCAGAGCTCTTTACCGGTCTCGGCATCGTGTCCAGTGATGCAATCGCCGCCCAGGATGAGCATTTGCTTCTTGCCATCGACCTCATGAATCACCGGAGAGGAGTAAGCTTCCAGGCTCTCGGCCACCGCATCGGCAGGGCGGATGACCTTCCACAGGTCTTTGCCTGTCGCAGGATCAATGGCCAGGATGTAGCTACTCATGTCCTTGCCCGGCGTGCCCTTTTGCATGCCCTTGTATTCAAAGGCCTCATTGCGTTGCAGCACCTCAATGTAAACCTTGCCGCCATCTAGAAGCGGACTGCTCGCGTAGGTCCACTGCGTACCGAAAGCACCATGCGTCTGCACGAAGTCACGCTTCCAGAGTTCCTTACCGCTGAGGTCGAAGCCTGCTGCCACTGCATTGGCGAACAAGAAGACCACGTGCTGTCCATCAGTCGTGGCGGAGGGCGAGGCTAGATTGCTCTTGATGTCCCACTGCAAGTCACCGCCTTCAGAAACCACCTTGCGCCACAGTTCCTTGCCGGTGTTCGCATCGTAGCAGAGGGCCACGAGCTGCTTGCTCGCCTCGATCGGCGCGGTGAGAAACACTTTGTCTCCCCAGACCACTGGCACGCTGGCCGAAAGGCCTGGCAGGTCAGCAGCCCACTGAACATTGAGCGTCTTGTCGAATTTCGCTGGCAAGTTCTTCTCCTCGCTGCTGCCATCCTGATGCGGCCCGCGCCAGTTTGGCCAATCCGCGGCGTGGAGAGATGATGTCAGGGCGATGATGGAGCAAAGCAGGGAGCGCATAAGAAAAGAGGAGAGCAGGTTCAACGAAGTCTGCCAAGGCCTTGTTTCGACAACAAGCCTGTCGATGCCGCAAATCATCGAATGCCATTGTTTAAGTGTTTAACCCAGCACCCCTTTGATCAACGAAGCATTGCCGGGGATGCCCGTTAGGCGTTCCTCACGGCCTTGGTGCAGGTAGGTCAGTGCTTCGCAATCAATGCCCAAGGCGGCCAGTATTGTCGCGTGCAAGTCCTGGAAGCCATGGGGTCGCTCCACAGCGCGCAATCCGATTTCATCCGTCGCACCGATGCGCCCCGGTTTGACTCCGCCACCGGCCATCCAAATGGTGAAGCCAGCGGCATTGTGCTGTCGGCCGTTCTCGCCTTGCATCATCGGCGTGCGACCGAACTCCCCTGCCCATACGACCAGCGTCTCATCGAACAGCCCACGTTGCTTGAGATCGTGCAGCAGTGCGGCGATGGATTGGTCGCACTGCCTCGCTAGATCAGGGTGATTCTTTGGCAAGTCCGCATGGGCGTCCCAGCCATTGAAATCGTGCATATGATAGACTTGCACAAAGCGCACGCCACGCTCGACCAAGCGGCAGGCGAGCAGACACTTGCTGGCGAACTTGCGCGTGTGCTCGTCGGTGCTGTCCACACCATAGCAGCGGCGGACATTCTCGGGCTCTTGCCCGATGTCGCCCACCTCCAGCGCGGCGGACTGCATTTGATAGGCCAGTTCGTAGCTAGCGATGCGGGCATCCAGTTCTCCCACGCCTGGACGGGCGGCGCGGTGCTTCATGTTGAGTTGATGAATCAGGTCGACACTCGCCCGCTGACCAGCAGCGAACTGCGAAGGCGGCAGCAGATCCAGCACGGGCATCCCTTGCGAACGCAGTTGCGTGGGCTGGAAGGCCGCAGGCAGAAAGGCATTCGTGTAGTTCGCCGCGCCGCCGAAAGGCCCTGCCTCGAACAGTGTGACATAGCTAGGCAGATTTTGATTGTCCGAGCCCAAGCCATACGTCACCCACGAGCCGAGGCTTGGCTTGCCGGACACCGTCTCGCCTGTGTGCAGTTGGTAGCTGGCAGGCGCGTGGTTATTGCTCTGCGCCTGCATGGAATGGATAAAGCACAGGTCATCCACACGCTCGGCGAGATGCGGGAACAGCTCGGATACCCACATGCCGCTCTGCCCGTGCTGCGTGAACTTGTAAGGACTGCCCATCAAGTCACCACAACTGGTGAACACGTTCTTCAGCGGCGACTTCAGCACCGCGTCGCGAATGGAGTCCGGCACGGGCTTGCCATGCAGCTTTTGCAGCAGGGGCTTGTAGTCAAAGGTGTCCACCTGCGATGGACCGCCCACCATGTTCAGAAAGATGACCGACTTCGCCCTGGGGGTGAACTGCGGCTTGCGCGGCATTTGCGGACGCACCGGGTCAATCTCCACCGCACGCGCGCTCTGTTCATGCATCAGAGCATCCAGCGCGACAAAGCCGAAACTGCCTCCCAGTCGGGAGAGGAAGTGGCGTCGGGTAGGATCACAGTAAGCGTGCATCGGAACAATGGTATAAACGCACGGCATTCTCGCATCGGCATAGGCTGTGTGCAAATTCAGCTTCGATGCGTGCAGGCATCGTTCAAGCAACGATCCGCGCCTTCGATGCCAGATAAGATGTATCCTGCATTTGCTCCCGTGATCGCTCTGGCTTATTTAATGCTACCCGCTCGTTGTCCCCCAGCCATGCTTCGCTCACGTTCATTGCTCATCGCCATCGTCGCCCTAGCCGCGCTGATCGTCGGAGGACGGCAGATGTATCGCTCGCACCAACGCGAGGAGCGGCAACAAGCGCAGGCCGACTTTCGCGCTCATGTCTTCCCCATGCTGAAGCAGTCCTGCTGGCGCTGCCACGGCCTGGAAAACCAGAAAGGCCTGCTACGCCTCGACAACCCCACCGCAGCTCTCAAGGGCGGTGTCAGCGGCCCGGCCCTCGTTCCGGGTGATCCCGATAAAAGCCTCATGCTCGTGCGAGCAATGCACAATGACCCGATGCGCGAGGTGCCGCCCAAGGACCCGCCCACGGATGCCGAACTCGCCGCGCTGCGCCGATGGATTGCCGCCGGAGCCCCCTGGCCCGAACCCAAGGAAAAGCCTGCCAAGCAAGTCGCTGCGCAGGACAAGATCGGCGATGCCTGGAGCGATCCACGCAACCCCATCGTTAAGGCTTTCAATGGCAAGCGCCTGGACCTCTGGTCGCTCAAGCCCATCAGTCAGCCACCCTTGCCAGCCGTGAAGGACAAGGCTTGGCCGCGTAATGAAATCGACGCGTTTATCCTGGCCAAGATCGATGCTGCACAAGCCAAGCCCGCGCCTGAAGCCGCCCAGCGCACGCTCGCCCGACGCCTCTACTTCGACCTCACCGGCCTGCCACCGACGCCAGAGGAATTGGCCGCTTACTTGGCCGACACGTCGCCTGACGCTTATCACAACTTGGTCACCCGCCTGCTTAACTCACACAGCTACGGCGAGCACTGGGCTCGGCTGTGGCTGGATGTCGTGCGCTACAGCGACAGCAACGGCTTTGATTACGATGAGTTCCGCCCCACCGCGTGGCGCTTCCGCGATTACGTCGTCCGCTCGCTGAATGCAGACAAGCCGTATGATCGCTTCGTTAAAGAGCAGCTCGCGGGCGATGAAATGCTGTCCGGCCCACCGCGCGATGCGGCCGAGCAGGACTGCCTGACGGCCACTGGCTTTCTGCGTGTCGGTCCGTATGACAACAGCGCCGCCAAGTTCGGGGAGAAAGATCGCTGCCGCGCACAGGTCATGTCCGACCTTGTCGAGACAACGGGCTCCGCCTTCCTCGGCCTCACGTTCAACTGCTGCCGCTGCCACGATCACAAAGTCGATCCCCTCTCCCACGCCGACTACTATCGACTGAGAGCCTTCTTCGAGGGCATCAAAGCGAATGACGACATCGCCCTTGACCTACCAGCGCAGCACGCCGTGATCCAGCGCGAGACCTTGGCCATAGAGCAGGCGATGCAAGCCGTCGTCGACATCGAAAATCCTGCCTTCAAACGCCTGCGCGATGCACGCCGCGCTGCCCTGCCCGAGGACAAAAAGAAGCTGCTAGCCCTGCCTGAGGAGGATCAGAACGACTTTGTTCGTGACCAGATTCGCCAGGCCAAAAAAAGTATCCAACCATCATTGGAGGAGGCTCTCGCCAGCTTTAGCAGTGCCGAAAAAGCCGCGCACGAAGCCGCTCTCGCCAAAGTCAAGAACCTGGAGAGCGAGCGCACCCCTCCAACGGCGGGCTTCATCGTCACTGACACCGTGGGCATGCCGCTGGAGACGCGCATTCTTTACCAAGGTGATTTCCAGCAACCACGCGACGAAGTGCGGCCCGGCGTGCTCTCCGCACTGAATCCCAATCCCCTGCCCCCAGCTCGTGTGATCCGAGAAAATAGTTCTGGCCGACGCACGGCTCTGGCTCAGTGGCTGTTCTCCAAAGATAACCCACTGACCGCCCGCGTGATGGTGAACCGCATTTGGCAAGGCCACTTCGGCACCGGCTTGGTTGCCACCCCCAATGACTTCGGACTGGCAGGTGCCAAACCAAGCCACCCAGAGCTGCTTGACTGGCTCGCCCAGCGATTTGTTGCGGATGGGTGGTCCCTCAAAAAACTACATCGACTGATGGTCGAAAGCGCTACCTACCGCCGGGGGCTGGCCACCACCACCACCAGCGATACCCAGCTTTTCCATCACCGCATACCACGCCGTATCAGCGCCGAATCCCTGCGCGATTCCTTGCTACAAGTGTCTGGCCGCTTAATGCCGAGCGCCGGTGGTCCGCCTGTGTGGCAGGAACTGCCTCAAGAAGTCCTGCTCACCAGCCCCAGCGCGCTGCTGGAAACGCCCGACAAACTGCGCGGCTGGTATCCCTCACCCAAAGAGAAGACCTTTGTTCGCACTATTTACTTGGTTCAGAAGCGCAGCCTGCATGACCCCATGCTCGACGCATTCGACCTGCCGGACAACAACGCCTCCTGCGCTCGCCGCCCCACCTCCACCGTGGCACCGCAGGCGCTCACGCTGCTCAACAGCCCTTTCATGGTGGAAGCCGCTCAAGCCTTTGCTCAGCGCCTGCACAAGGAAGTCGGCGAGGACCCAGAAGCGCTGATCGCCCGAGCCTTCGCCATCGACGTGCAACGCGAACCCGACGCCGAGGAGCGCGCAGTGTGCACCAACTATCTTAACAGCCATGGTTTGGCCGAACTGTGCCGCTCGCTCATGAATTTGAACGAGTTCGCTTACGTGGACTGAGCGTAGTGATTATATCACCCGATCATTCCCGCCATCGACTGGAATCTGGGCACCCGTAACCTTGCCGAAGATGGGCGAGGCCATAGCCGCTACCATGTTGCCGATGTCCTTACTTTTGATCTCCACCTTCATGAGGTTCTTGGTCTTGTATTCCTCAACCGTCATGCCGTAGCGCGTGGCGCTGCGTTCCAAGGCTTCCTGCGTCCAGAGCTTGGTGTCGAAGACAGCGTCGGGATGCACGATGTTCACCCGCACCTTGTTCGGGGCGAGTTCCAGCGCAGCCACGCGGCTGAGCTGGGTCAGCGCCGCCTTGGAGCAAGAGTAAGCCGCAGCTCCAGGGCCAGGTGCTTTGAAGTTGCGGCTGCCAACAAAGATGATCGTGCCTTCGATGCCTTCCTTCACGAACGGCACAACGGTGCGCATGAGCATCTGATGACTGGTCAGGTTGATCGCAATGGTGCGGTCCCAGTCGCTCTGCGTCATCGCGTCGAGATACTCGTTCTTGGGGAAGATGCCCGCGTTGCTGACCACGATGTCGATGCCGCCGAACTGTTCCACCGCAAAGGCGACGGCCTTCTGGGTAGCCTCATCGTTGGTGAGGTTCACAACCATGCCGACGCCGCCGATCTTGGCCATGATCTCGGGGATGTCTTTGTCAATATCCAGGCCGACGACCTGCGCACCTTGCTCAGCAAGCGATTCAGCAATCGCGAAGCCGATGCCTGCGGCACAACCCGTGACCAGCGCGACCTTGCCCTGATGCACCTTGCGCGCCGGGCCTTTGCGTAGCTTGGCCTGCTCCAATTCCCAGTATTCGATCTCGAAGATGTCTTTCTCTGGCAGCGGCTCCCAACCACCCGTGGCCTCAGCCAGCGCAATGGTGTTCGCCGTATGCGTGGCGATGTCGGCCACGATATTCGCGTCCTTCATCGTGTCGCCAAAGGCCACGATCCCATGCCCTTGCCAAAGCACAAAACGCGGCGCGGGGTCGAGCATGGTTTCGCCCTTGGCATTGCGCTTAAAATACTCGGCGTAATCACCGGCATACTGCTGCACACCGGCGGCGATGTCTTCGCCTACCACGGCGGGAATGCGCTTGGTGCGGATGCTGTGATCGGGGGTCAGTGGTCCGCGCTGCGCGGCACTACCGATGCGGGTGTAGCCAATCTGCGATTCGCTGTTTAGCAAGCGCGCGATCTGTGGGAACCCACGCTTCACGCTGACGGCCTTGCGGAGTTGCGCCAGCGAAAGGAGCGCAGACACGGCTGCCGACTGAGACTCGGCCAGGTTTACAGGCAGCGAAGCTTTACCAACCAGATACTGCTCGGCCTTGGTCACCAGTTCGATGTGCAACTCATAGCTCGTCTTCGCATCATCGGCGAAGGTGAACAGGCCGTGCTTCAGCAGCACCAGTCCGTCAATGCCTTCCGCCCGAAGGTCGCGGCCGTTGATCAACTCGTAGACGGTCTTCGCCAGGATGAAGCCCGGCATCACATACGGCACGATGATCACACGCTGGCCAAAGACTTCCTTCACCCGCGCCTCGCCGTCCTTGCTGCATGTCAGGGCGGA
>CAXNNN010000129.1:0-8270 GCA_964203095.1 Verrucomicrobiaceae bacterium
GTCCTACAATAGTGGCCTTCGCAGCGAGAACAGCCGCCTTCAGTGCGAGGTGAGCCGACTGACGAGCTGCCACAGCACCCTGGAATCGCGCATCCGCTGCCTGGATTCGGAATTGCAGCGGGCGCACAGTGCTAATCGCAACCGCTAGAGCCGCCGCCGCTGGAGCCCGAGTCGAAGCTGCCGCCACCAGAGTCAAAGCTGCTCGACCCGGCATCAAAGCTGGCACTCGGGCTTCCGCAGTCTGGCACGCTGCTTTCGGGCATGATGAGGTGGCCTTCGTGGGACGGCGACTCCTGCTGGCAGTCCGGTGCCTGGGCTGGGGCCGCCGCATGATGCGAAGAAACGTCAAAGGCGGCGGGCCAGAGCAGGTGCTTGTGGTCATCACTGCCTCGGGCCAAAGGCGGGAGGGGCTTGCCTTGGCCACCCAACCGAATGGCGATGACCGCCAGCAGGAAGACCAGAGCCAAGATGGACGTGACGAAGATCAAAAAGAAGCTCATGCATGCAGCTTATCAGGCTGTGGCTTCGGCGTGCCAGTCGTTTTGTAAAAATCATTCCTTGGATGACCGGGCGGCATTTGTCGCTACAACACCCGTCTGCCCATGCCCGTTTACTTGATCCTCCCGCTCATCGCTGCCGTCGGCTACGCCATCGCGTCGATGTTCCTGAAGAAGGCCCTGGCCGAGGGCGCGCATCCAGGCTGGTGCTTCCACATCAACAACTTCTCGGGCATGGTCTGCTTCCTACCGATGATCCTGTTCCAGAAGACGCCGGTGCACTGGGAGCAGTGGCACCACCCCGCCCTGAACGGCGCTCTCTTTTTCGCGGGTTGCTGGTTCACCTTTGCCGCGATGCAGCGCGGTCATGTGTCCCTGGTCACGCCGCTCATGGGATCCAAGGTGATCTTTGCCGCCATCGGTCTGGTGGTCTTGATCGGTGGCGGTATGAGCGGGCTGCTCTGGGCGGCGGCGCTGCTGACCACCCTGGGCATCCTGCTCATGGGCCTGACGGACATGCACAGCGCGCCTGGCAAGCGGCTAGCCGGGCCGGTGAGCATGGCATTGATCAGCTCCGCACTCTTCGCCAGCACGGACGTGCTGATCATGAAGTGGGGGCCAGACTTTGGCCGCCAAGCCTTCCTCACGATGCAAATGCTCACCTCCGGCCTGCTGTCGCTGGCGGTGTGCACCTTCAGCCGATCTCTGCCGAAGCTGGTCTGGACCCCTGCCCTGCGCTGGGCGGTGCTCGGCAGCTCATTGGTGGGCGTGCAGAGCCTGTTCATGGGCAGCGCGCTGGGCTTTTTCGACGATCCTGTGGGTGTGAATGTGGTGTATGCCACACGCGGCCTGTGGAGCCTCTTCATCGTCGCATGGCTCGGCCCTCTGATTGGCAATCATGAGCGCCATCAGAGCGGCAAGGGCTACGCGCTGCGTGTGGTGGGCGCGCTACTGCTGCTCACCGCCGTAGTATTTGCCATTCTGGGGCGCACGGCGTGACACACCTCTTTGCAACACCGTCGACCACACCACCGATTCCCTTCTCGCACCATGAGCACTCATTCCCGCCGCCACTTCCTCACCACCGCCCTTACCGGAGCCGCTAGCGCCCCGGCGCTGGTCTTGGCCACCGAGAAGGCCGCCGCGAAAAAAGACGGCACCTTCACCGAGCCCGAGCGCGAGCTGCTAATGGTGAATGATGTGGACGTGATCGTGTGCGGTGCCGGTCCTGCGGGTGTCTCCGCCGCGATCACAGCAGCCCGGGCCGGGGCGCGGGTGCGTTTGTTTGAATGGCGCGGTTGCCTGGGCGGTGTGTGGACGGCGGGCTTGCTTGGCTACCTTTTGGACTTCGATCAGCCGGGCTTTGCCAAGGAATTGAAAGTGCGGCTGGAGGAGAGTGGCATCCGCCGTGGCACCAGCGAGAAGAGCATCTGCTACGAGCCGGAAGGCATGAAGCTGCTGCTGGAGGAGATGTGCGTGGAGGCAGGCGTGAAATTCCAACTGCACACGCGCGTCGCCGCTGCGTATCGCGAGGGCCGCCAGCTCACCACCATTGTCACTGAATCCAAGTCAGGCCGCGAAGCCTGGCGCGCCCCCGTCTTCATCGACACCACGGGCGACGGCGACCTGGGCGCGCTCGCGGGTTGCGCCTGGGAGATCGGCGAGGCCAAGGACTGCCCTTGCCAGCCGATGTCGCTCAATGCCCTGCTGGTTTGCAAGGACGCGGCAGCGCTCAAGGACTTCCTCCACGGCTCCGATCCCAGCAAGCAGGACGGCGTGGCCAAGAACAACCTGCTGGACGCCATCAAGAGCACCGGCCATTTCCCCTCCTACAGCAAGCCCACGCTCTGGCAGGTGCGCGACAATTTGCTGCTGATCATGAGCAATCACGAGTATGGCACCAAGCCCTTCGACGCCGCCGCCATCACCGAGGCCACGGTGCGTGCGCGCTCCGAAATGAACAAGATCATCAGCGGTCTGCGCAAGCTCGGCGGCCCCTGGGAAGCCATTCAAATCGCCGCCACCGCCGAGCAGATCGGCGTGCGCGACGGTCGTCGCATCGCTGGCCGCTACACCGTCAGCGCCGACGATGTGGCCAACGGCGCGCGGCATGACGATGCGGTGGTGCGCCCGACTTTCAGCGTGGATATTCATGCGCTCAGCGCGGACATGAACAAGACCACCGCGTATCACAACGCCGGCATCAAGACCAAGCCGTATGACATTCCCCTGCGAGCCATGATCGCCAAGGATGTGGACGGCCTCATGATGGCCGGGCGCTGTATCAGCGGCGACTTCATCGCGCACGCCAGCTACCGCGTGACCGGCAACTCCACCCGCATGGGCGAAGCCGCAGGCGTCGTGGCCGCCCTAGCCGCCACCAGCAAACGCCAACCACATGAAGTGACCTGGACCGAGGCCAAGGCGAAGCTGGAGACGCTGACGGCGAAGGCTTAAACGGCTTCCTGTCATCGCAATCCCCCTGTAGGAGCAACGGATAAAGCACCGTATGCTCCAGCGTGAGTTTTAGGACGCAACATTTTCATACGCACGCCGTCATCACCACAGCCTTGGGGTTTGCCTGCCTGTCGCTCGATGCCGCGCCTGACTATGACAAGGACATCAAGCCGCTCTTCAAAGAGCGCTGTGTATCCTGCCACGGCTCTGTGAAGCAAAAAGGCGATCTGCGACTCGATGCAGGCGCTTTGATAGACAAAGGTATCCATGCCCACTTAATCACGCGTGTGACCTCCAACGACGAGGAAGAGCGCATGCCGCCTGAGGGAGCACGGCTGACGGAATCGCAGGTAGCGGCCCTGCGGCAATGGTTTGCCTCCGGTGCGCCGTTTCCGAGCGATGAGGTGATCCCGAAAAAGCCTTCGGAACACTGGTCATTTCAGCCGGTGAAGCACGCGCGAGTGCCTGAGTCGGCTCATGAGCATCCCTTAGATGCCTTTGTCTTCGGGCACAACGACGTCGCGCCTCAAGCGAAGCCGCTAGCGTTGCTGCGTCGCATGTATCTCGACCTCACCGGCCTGCCGCCGACAATCACCGAGCAGGATGCCTTTTCGCAGCACTCCCATCTTTCCCATCAGTCCTATGAGGCCGTCACCGACGACCTCCTCACCCGCCCCGAATACGGAGAGCGTTGGGCACGCCACTGGCTCGATGTCGTGCGCTACGCGGATAGCAACGGCTACGAGCGCGATGCCGGGAAGCCCTTCGTCTGGCGCTACCGCGACTACGTCATCGAAGCGCTCAACAAAGACAAACCCTTCGATCGCTTCGTCATGGAGCAGCTGGCTGGCGATGAATTGAATCAGCAATCAGGAATCCGAAATCTTGAATCCGTGATCGCCACCGGCTTCCTGCGGCTCGGGCATTGGGATGATGAACCTGCTGATCCCGTGACGGACCGCTACGATCAGCTTGATGACATCGTCAGCACCACCGGCCAGGCATTCCTCGGCCTCACCATCCGCTGCGCCCGCTGTCACGATCACAAATTCGAGCCGCTGGCCACACGCGAATACTACAGCCTTGTCGCCGTCTTCAATCCACTCGAACGCCCCCGCAAAGGCCGCACGGAGCTGACCGTGCCTGTCGATGGCACGGACGTCTACACCTGGCGCGAGCCGTCTTCGAAAGCACCCGAAACGCATGTGCTCGTGCGTGGCTCCCCCACAGGTTTTGGCGATCTCGTCGAGCCTGCGGTGCCGGCAATTCTCGTCAACCAACAGCCGCCCTTTCCATCGGGCGACAAGACCACGCAACGCCGCCTCGGCCTCGCGCATTGGATCGCGAGCGACCAGAACCCGCTCACCGCTCGCGTGATCGTGAACCGCGTTTGGCAGCAGCACTTCGGCCAAGGCATCGTCACCACCGCGAACGACTTCGGTCTCATGGGAGCCACGCCATCGCATCCCGAGTTGCTCGACTGGCTCGCGCATTGGTTCATGCACGACGCAAACTGGTCGCTGAAGAAGCTGCATCGACTCATTCTCACCAGCCGAGCGTGGCAGAGCAGCAGCGTAGAGCAAAGAGCGAAGGGCGTAGATTCCAAGCCAACCAGCGCGATGCCAAGCGTCAGTTCAGACTCTTCGCCCTCTGCTCTTAGCCCTTCGCCATTCCGCTACCGCCGACTCGAAGTCGAAGCCATCCGCGACTCGATGCTCGCCGTCAGCGGCCAGCTCAATCCAAAGCGTTTCGGCCCTGCGATGAAGCCCGGCATTCCCGCCGCCGCACTCGAAGCTAACACCGATAAAGAAAAGGTCTGGCAGGCCTCCGACGAGCACGAAGCCTCACGCCGCAGCATCTACGCCTTCATCAAGCGCGGGTTGGTGGTCCCCATGCTCGAAACCCTCGACCTCGCCGACACCGTGAGCAGTTGCCCCCAACGCCAAGTCACCACCGTCGCTCCTCAGGCGCTCAGTCTTTTCAACGGTGACTTCGTGAACCAGCAAGCCAAACACTTCGCAGCTCGCCTGAAGCGCGAAGCTGGTGACGAACCCGCCAAGCAGATCACGCTCGCATGGCGGCTGGCGTTGTGTCGGGAGCCGTCGGCTGAGGAATTGGCGAAAATGCAGGCGTTTTTGTGCGAGGAATCGCTGGAGCAGGCTTGCCGTGTGATTTTGAATCTGAACGAGTTTGTCTATCCGGAGTAGCCGGCATCCGTGCCCAACCAAGACATGCATCCCGCCATGTCCGTGCTTTCATTTGCAACCCCACTCGTCCCATCGAGATCACCTCCGTCATGCTCGCTGTGATAGAGTTGTTGAAATGCATAGGAATTTCATTTGCAATTCTTATGCTGGTGCGCTTGAATGCCAAACATGAACACCGCTGAACTCGTTCGCACAGTGCAAAGTGAGCTGGGACTCGACCAGCAAGAGCTAGCCAAGGCGCTCGGTATCAGCCCGGCCACTGCGCATCGGATGCTCAACCAGCAGGGCAAAGAAATTGACCTCGATGTTCACACGTTGCTGGAATGCGTGGCCGAATTACTTGAGAAAGCCAAGGCCAGCGGACTCACGCTAGCCGAGATCAAGAATGCGGCCATCAAAACAGGCTTCGCCGGAGTGGTGGCCCGCGCCGCCACCGCCGGACTACTTTCCCAGGCCCGCATCGGGCTGCTCGCCAGTGCTGCGCGTTTCAGCTGGCTCGGCGCTTTGGGTGGCATTGCTGGAATTGTCACGGGCGCTGCGGGGCTGAGCTTCTTCCAAAAAGTTGCCGCAACTGCGGCTGACGCATCATCGAAACCTGCCCCTTCTTCTGCCAAGTCAGCCTCGAAGGCTTCCAATCGCAAAACCAAATCATGAACCTCACTGAAAAACTCTCCGGCCTCACCAACATCGGACGTGACCTTGCCCAGCAACAACGAGATGCGCTCATTGCAGATGCCGAACAGAAGCTCCAGGCAATCGCCGACAAACTGGCGGCCAGAATCGAGCGTGCGCTGATGATCGCGGGCGGAGCCATTGGAGCAGGTCTTCTGATTCTAGCTGGAGTGCTGCTCGTGTCTTAAACTCAATCATCCCTCCGACATGGCAACCTATCCCTATCGACAAGATGCTGGCCTCGAGTTTCTGCAACTCTGCTCCGATGCAGAACTCAAAGAGTTGGCAGAAACTCTCACCCACGATGAAGGCAAGCTTCGAACTTTCGAAAAACTGACAACTGAGCCACGCTTCAAAGCGACCCAACGCAGCGGCAGCTACAAAAAAGTGTGGAGCATAATTGCCGCCGAGATACAACGGACCGGATCAGATAGCATTGCGTCAGCTTGGCGCGGTCATGGTGACGTGTATCAGAACATCTTGATCGAAGTTCTGAAGACGTTCAGAGTCCAGCACAATTCTGCCTCAACGCTTATTGAGTCGGAGGAGCGGTTGCTCAAGAAGCTGCTGGGAGATGCGATTGAGAAGATGACGGCAGAAGAACGTCAGCGCGTCGCAGGCGAGATTGGCATAGATCTCAGAAGAGCGGCTCCTGGCGCGTTGATGGCCGCTCTGATAGGTGGAGTTCATGGGGCTGGCTTCGCGGCGTATCAGGCAGCGGTCATTGCCGCCAAAATTATTTCAAAAGCGGTTCTTGGAAGGGGGCTCGCTTTCGCGGCGAATGCAGCCATCACGCGTTCACTCGCTATTTTCGCCGGTCCTGTGGGGTGGACCCTCTCGCTGGCAACACTGCTTCCAGTTGCCACCGGGATGAACATGAAGATCTCATCCCGTGCAGTCATCCATGTGGCCTGCCTTCGGCTACAGTGTTTGAAGAAGGCCGAAACATTCCTCGACGAAACATGATCGCACTCGACACGCTCTATCAACTTTGCCTCGACGAGGTGAAGCCCAAAGTCATTGATGCTCTTGCCGATGGACGGGCACAAATCATAAATGGTGTTGCCCGAAAGGCGGGAAGCAAAACGATCCTTCAACACCTCCCATTCAAGCCCGTCGCAGGAATCGATGAGAAGGGACTCCCCCATTCACTTCGGACTCTGGCTGACAAGGCTGGCGTCAGTTTACCGGCCAGTCAGATGCAGATGATGCTTGGCATAGCTACAGCCGCCAGCATGGCCACCACGATTGCCTGCACTGCCTATTTGGCGAGTCGGATAGCCGACATTGAAAGACAAATCGCCACGTTAAGCCACGCCGTCGAGAGCATGACCAGACTGCTGCTGCTTGATCGCTTCTGCTCGTATGTGGCAAGCGCCAAGAGTTTGCACCAGTTGCTGTCATCCGCTGCTGTTGAGAAGGAAAACCGAGATTTGATCGCGCTTGGACTTTCCAGAATGGCGCAAGACAGGCATCATCTCCTGTCATTTATCAGCCAAGTTCGATGCTCTTATGATCAGCTTGATCAGCGGACTCAAGTCCTGGTGAATGAATTTGCTCTTTCGGCCATGAATCTCTATCCGCAAATCGTGTTGGTAGAGCTGAGAGCAGCCTACAGCTTGAAAAAGTGGGCTCTTGGAGAGCATATCCGGCAGGAGGCCCTGCGTGTATATCAACTTGAAGTGAGCGACTACAAAACGTGGGCCACGAAGGGGCTGGAAACAATGCTCAAAGGACAAGCTGGCGAAGCCGAACGATGGATTGCAAATCGGCTGCCAGACATCAAGCGGACTTTGTCGCCCTCCAATGCCTTACTGCTTAAATACTCGACATGACGGGGCTGTCTCTGACTCAGCTTTCTCTACGACACAACCTCTCGACCGACATCAGTTCCGCATTCCGTGGTTGGATGAAGGTTTTCAGGTGTCACATTGGCGAGAAGATCATCCAGCCTCAGTCGCTTGGGCAAGGGCTTCATCGTGAGGCTGGCTCCTCTGACTCTGAGGAAGACCCTGTCGCCCTCCTGAAGATGAATCTGCTTTGCCTCTGCGCGCGGTATGGGCAGAACAAGGCTGTTGCCCCATTTTCGGATCGTTGCAGTCATGCTTCTACATGGAGGCTGTGCGGTTGAACTGTCAACCAAACAGGGCTGCTTTTGTCTGGAACTGACGGCAGGCTTGCTACGGACGGACGGTAAGCCTAGAATCCTCCCACCATGAACGCCTTCGCCGAACTCGAACAAGCTCTCGACCCCAGCGAACCCATCTTCACTGAGGAGGGGGCGCGTCGATTGATGGCGATGAAGCCGAATGCGGAGAAGATGGCGCGCATGGAATGTCTGGCGGAGAAGGCCAATGAAGGCTCGCTGACGGCAAGTGAGCGCGGCGAGTATGAAGCGCTGGTTTACTCGTCGAAGCTGATGTCGATCCTTCGCCTC
>CAXNNN010000130.1:0-8264 GCA_964203095.1 Verrucomicrobiaceae bacterium
TCCACGACCATGAAACAGCCACCTTTGAAAACCGTCGAGCATGTGGACCTGACTCGCTACGTGGGCGACTGGTATGTCTTCGCCCACATTCCCTACTCACTGGAGAAGGGCAAGGTCGGCACACTCGACCACTACGCACTGCGGCCGGATGGCAGGTTCGACAACATCTTCAAGTTCCGCCGTGGCACCCTGGACGCTCCGCTGGAGCAGTGGAATGGCGTGGCCTGGGTGCACAACAAGGAGACCAATGCCGAGTGGCGGGTGCAGTTCGTCTGGCCGCTGCGGGTGCCGTATTTGATCATCGACCTGGACAAGGATTACCAGTGGAGTGTCATCGGCTATCCCTCACGCAAACTCGCTTGGGTGCTGAGCCGCAAGCCTGTGCTGGATGAGGCCACGTATGCTGGCATTCTCCAACGTCTCAAAGCCCAAGGGTACGATGAGACGTTGCTGAAAAAGGTGCCGCAGCTCCCCGAGGCAAATTAGATCACAAGGCACTAGCGCGGGGATAGATTGAATGTTCATTTGAACATCTATTATGGACGTGGACCGCAAGCTCGCCATCCTGGCCGACGCGGCTAAATACGACGCCTCCTGCGCCAGTTCCGGCGCAGCGCGGAAGGACTCGCGTGGCAGCAAGGGCGTAGGCTCCACCGGCGGCGCGGGCATTTGCCACAGCTACACGCCAGATGGCCGCTGCGTGTCGCTGCTGAAGGTGCTGCTCACCAATGTGTGCCTCTACGACTGCCACTACTGCATCAATCGCCGGAGCAGTGATTCACCACGCGCGCGCTTCACTCCTGAGGAGGTGGTGAAGCTGACGCTCGACTTCTACAAACGGAACTACATTGAGGGCCTGTTCCTCAGTTCCGGCATCGTGCGTAGCGCGGACTACACGATGGAGCAGGTGATCGAGGTGGCGAGGCAGTTGCGCGAGGTGCATCACTTCCGGGGTTACATTCATTTGAAGACGATCCCCGAGGCCTCGCCTGAGCTGATCGAGAAGGCCGGGCGCTACGCGGATCGTATCAGCATCAATGTCGAGCTGCCCACGCAGGCCGGCCTGGATCGTCTGGCACCGGAGAAGAATCTCGCCCGCACTCAGCAAGCAATGAACACGATTCGCGCGCGCATTGACGAGACGGCAGCGGCACGCATCGAAGCTCGGCGTATCAAGGCGACGCCGCGTGCCAAGGCTCCGGTTTTCGCCACCGGCCAGAGCACGCAAATGCTTGTGGGTGCGGATGATTCGACGGATGCGACGATGCTTGTGAGGGCCGATGGCTTGTATCGCTCGCAGCGCCTACGCCGCGTCTATTACTCGGCCTTCAGCCCCATCCCATCGCCTTCCGTATTACTGCCGCTGAAGTCGCCGCCACTGGTGCGCGAGCATCGACTTTATCAGGCGGATTGGCTGCTGCGCTTTTATGGTTTCGACGTGAACGAGTTGCTCACGACCGAGCGGCCCAACCTTGATTTGGAACTCGATCCCAAGCTCGCGTGGGCGCTTCAGCATCGTGACTTCTTCCCGCTCGACATCAATCGTGCAGCGCGCGAGCTGCTGGTGCGCATTCCCGGCATCGGCGTGCGGAATGTGGACCGCATTGTTGCCGCCCGGCGCTATACAAGGCTGCACCTGATCGACCTGCAACGGATGCGCATCAGCTTGAAAAAGGTGCTGCCCTTCATCATTACAGCGGACCATGTGCCAAAGGTGGCACTGTTGGAGAACGATCAACTCCGCCAGCACTTCCTGCCCCCGCCGAAGCAGATGGAGCTGAACTTTGACGCACCGACTGCCACTCGCGCAGATGCGGCGATGGCGCTCACGGGTGAGCTATGATCGCGGCTACTGTCGAACCTACCTTCACCGCGTGGCGCAGCAAGGCCCGCGAACTGCTCCAGCTAGGTGTGTCGCCCAGCGAGGTTGTGTGGTGCGATGCCACACAAAGCCCCAGCTTGCTCCAGGAAGAGCCAGCTCTGATAGCCACTCCGCCTGCCGCGATGGTGAAGGTGCCTGCGGATTTTTTACCTCTTGCTGCGAGCGTTTGCGCCCACACCGACGAGCGCCGCTGGTCGGTCTTGTATCGCCTTTTGTATCGGCTCACCCATGGCCGAGAAAGGCATCTCTTGGCCATGCCGACGGACACTGATACGCGTCAATGCCAAGCCTGGGCCAAGGCCGTGGGGCGCGACATTCACAAGATGCATGCCTTTGTCCGCTTTCGCCTGGTGGACACGCATCCCGAGACAGGGCGTGAGCAATTCGTCGCCTGGTTCGAGCCGACCTATCGTATCGTGCGTCTGGCCACTCCGTTCTTTGAGAAGCGCTTTGCCGGCATGGACTGGTCCATCCTAACCCCCGATGAATGTGCTCACTGGGACGGCCAGCGACTGCACTTCTCGCCCGGCCTCAGCCGTCAAGATGCTCCCGATGCCGACGCGCATGATGACCTCTGGCGAACCTACTACCGCAGCATCTTCAACCCCGCGCGGATCAAGGTGCAGGCCATGAAATCCGAGATGCCGCAGAAGTATTGGCACAATTTGCCCGAGACGGAGATGATCCCCGAACTGCTAGCCCAAGGTCGAAAGCGCGAACAATCCATGCTCGCCAAGCCCGGACGCCCCGCCTTGCCCGTGCCGGACAATGCATACCTGAAGGCGCTGTATGAGCGGAAAGACTGAGTCGTGGAAGTTCACACTTCCTGCTTCTCACCACGCACTTCTGCGTTAAACTGCTCATCCTCCATTATGGACAAACTACTCGAACTCCTCCAGGCCAACTCTAGCCGCTCGGCTGAAGAATTGGCGACCGCCCTCGGCACGACCGCGAACGACGTGACAGCACGCATCGCCGCCGCCGAAGCCGCCGGAGTCGTGCTCGGGTATCAGGCTGTGGTGGATCGCAGCAAGGTGGAGAACCGCGGGGTGACCGCGCTGATCGAAGTGAAGATCAGCCCTGAGCAGGGCGGTGGTTTTGATCGCCTCGCTCGCCGTATCTCGCAGTATCCACAGGTGCATGATTGCTTCCTCATGTCGGGCGACTACGACTTGGCAGTGGTGGTCTATGGCGCTGATCTGTATGAGGTCGCGACCTTCGTGAGCGAGAAGCTCAGCACGCTGCGTGGGGTGCTTTCGACTGGGACGCTGTTCCAGTTGAAGAGCTACAAGCAAGCGGGGTTCATTGTCGATTCTGGCGAGCAAGAAGAACGTCTCCCCGTGGCTCCTTAAGCACCCCATCGCCATGAACTACGACAGCAAAATCGCGGGTCATATCCGCGACCTTCCCCGTTCCGGCATTCGCGACTTCTTTGAACTCGTGATCGGCCGCAGCGACGTCATTTCCCTCGGCGTGGGCGAGCCTGACAAACCCACTCCTTGGGTCATTCGCGAGGCGGCGATCCGCTCCATTGAGAAAGGTCAGACCAGCTACACCTCGAACCTTGGCCTTGAGTCCTTGCGCATCGAGATCGCCCGTTACGTGGACGATTTCTTCCACGTCAGCTACGATCCGAAGAGCGAGATCCTCGTCACGGTCGGCGTTAGCGAAGCTCTAGATCTCGCCTTGCGTGCACTGATCAATCCGGGTGATGAAGTCATCTACCACGAGCCCTGCTACGTGAGCTACAACCCGAGCATCCAGATGGCGTTCGGCGTGCCCGTGGCGGTCAATGCCAGCCCGGCGCATGACTTTGCCGTGCTCGCTTCCGATATCGAGAAGGCGATCACGCCGAAGACGAAGATCATCATGCTGAACTTCCCCACGAACCCCACAGGCGGCATTGAGCCGGTCGAGGAGTTGGAGAAGATCGCCGCACTTGCCATCAAGCATGACCTCATCGTCATCACCGACGAAATCTACAGTGAACTGCTCTACGACGACCGTGTGCATACCAGCATCGCCAGCCTGCCCGGCATGAAGGATCGCACGATCTTGCTGCATGGTTTCAGCAAGGCCTTCGCGATGACCGGTTGGCGCATGGGCTATGCCTGTGCGCCTTCACCGCTGCGCGAGGCGATGATGAAGATCCATCAATACTGCATGCTCTGTGCCCCGATCATGAGCCAGGTGGCCGCGATTGAGGCGCTGAAGCAAGGCCGTGCTGCCTATGAAGAGATGCGCCTGAGCTATGAGCAGCGTCGCAACACCATCGTGCGTCGATTGAATGCGATGGGTCTGCCCTGCTTCAATCCCGGCGGTGCCTTCTATGTCTTCCCCGACATCCGCAGCACCGGGCTGACCAGCAAGGAGTTCGCGCTTGGGCTGCTGGAGAAGAAGAGCGTCGCCGTCGTGCCCGGACCACCGTTCGGAGCCATCGGCGAAGGCTACGTGCGCTGCTGCTACGCGACGGCCCCTGAGTTGATCGACAAGGCCATGGACCTCATGGAAGAGTTCGTCAACGAGGTGAGGAAGTAGCCACAAAGGAGCACAGAGAGCACGAAAGAAGAAAGCTCATGCAGATGGAAGGCATTCCTTTTGTGTTCTTTGTGATCTTTTGTGGCCATGAGTGCTGAACCCTTCTCCCGCTTCATGCAGCGTGCGCTGTATGATCCGCAGTGCGGCTACTACACCGCGCGCATTCGCACCGTGGGTGCGCGCGGTGACTTCAGCACCACGGCGACTCTTTCGACTCAGTTGGGCAAAGCGATTGCCGCTTGGTTGCTCGCTGAGTCGAAAGCAACGGGCGTAACGACGATTATCGAAATCGGCGGTGGTGATGGCTCGCTGATGCACAGTGTGCTGAAGGCGCTTGGCTGGTGGCAGCGGTGTTTCTTCCGCGTGCTGATGGTGGAGGCCTCGCCTGTGCTAAGGAAGCAGCAGCAAGAAAAGCTGACAGGTCATGCGAGGCAGTGGTTCGGCACCTTGCCGGAAGCGCTTGCCGCGTGCGAGGGGAAGGCGCTGATCTTCAGCAATGAACTTCTGGATGCATTCCCCGTGGACCTCGTTCAGTGGGATGGTGATGCGTGGCAGGAAGTGTGGGTCGATGGTGGGCGCGAGGTGCTGGTGCCACTGTCCATCCGTCGCGAACCGTTCAGCACCCTGCGCTCCCCACCCGCGAAACCACAGCGCTATGAACTCGCCACCACGCTTCATCGTTGGCTGCATGGATGGCTTCCGCACTGGCAACGGGGCTCCATGCTCACCATTGACTACGGAGACGAATTCCCTGCGGTCTATCATCGCCGACCGCGTGGCACGTTGCGGGCTTACCTGTTTCAGCAGCGCTTGGAAGGGGCGGACGTCTGTGCGAATCCCGGGCGACAGGACATCACCTGCGATGTGAACTTCACTGACTGGCGTGCGTGGCTGACGGATGCGGGCTTGAGCGAAGTCCTCTATGAAACGCAGGCCGCATTTTTGCAGCGTGGGGGTCAGGTCAAGTCTCAGGCTGATCACTTCGTGCAAGAGGTTGGCGGCGCGGGCACGGCCTTCCAATGCCACGCGGTTCGGCGTGTCTAAAAACGCATTGCGCCATTCTAGCGTGCGTGGTAGCAAGCCCGCCCGTTTCTAACATCCACGCAATGAAAGCCCATCAGCTCTTCCTGGCCGTCAGTCCTGAACTGAAGAATGAAATCGTTCTTCATCTCGATACGCAGCACCGCCCTGCCTACAACATGGTCATGGGCGAGCTGGCCAAGCTGCGCAAGATGCGTCCCGTCTTCCTGGAGCGCAAATCACAGGCAGACCAGCACACGTGGCTGATCGATCAGCTGCGCATGAAGAGCAACAACGGCCTTTCCGAGCAGGTGATCCAGCTCTGGTTGCTGAAGAGCCAGCAGGATATGCTGAAGACATTCCTGGATGCCGTGGGTATCGAGCACAAAGACGGCGAAGTGGAGAACTTGCCGGAGGAGATTGCCGACGACAAAGCCGCTGCTGGTGTTGCTGCCCTGATTGCTGCTTATCCAGCCGACAAAGTGGCCGTGTATCTGCACATGTTCCAAATGCAGCGCGTCGATGGCTGGCCATCCATCACGAAGGCCATTGAGGAAGAGCCCAAGCTGAAGCTGGACATGACAGCGTAGCGGCCCCGCAGCAGTGTTCGGTGTTCACGCTTTAGCGTGTCCAGAGCCAGACACGCTGAAGCGTGCATACCGAACATCTTTTACCCTGCCGCCAGCGCAGCCTCGGCCTTCGCCTTGGCAGAATCAGCCTTGCGCATGATCTCTTCGGGTGAGGGCAAGGCGGCGAGCACGTCGGCGGGAATGAAGCCGTCGGTGACCATCTTGGTCAGGCACTTTTTGCGTTCATCCAAGGCTTTGTCGGGGCTGCGTTCCTTGCTGAAACGGCTCTTCGCAGCCTCGCTGCGGTTCTTCAGCGCGGCGTAGATGTCGCCGCCGAGCAGGGATGAAATATCGACCTTCATCTTCTCACGGCCCACGTCTGCCTCGCTGATCTCGTCGCCATTGATCGGTCCCTGCTGATACTTGGGGAACATGATCGCGACCTCTGGGCAGACGCGGCTGCACGCTGGGCAGTTGGTCTTGCAGTTGTCGTTGTTCTGCACCTGGATCTTGTTGTCCTTGCTGACGCCATAAACGTCGAACAGGCAGAAGCTAAGGCACTGCATGCAGTTGGTGCAGCGCGAGTAGTCAATGACCGGGAACCAGGGCTTCCAGGTGCCGGGTTGGTTCATGGGGGTGTCGCCGCGCGTGGTTTCGACCAAGGCGACGACGCTGGAGGCGTCCAGGCCCGTGATGTCGCGGGCGTCGATCTTGATCTGGCCAGTGATGTCTTCCAGCGCGGGCGCTTGTTGATTCGGAAACGAACCCAGCAGCAGCAGGCTGCGATCATCATGCGGGAAGGCGCTGCTGCCCTGCGTGGTCGTACGCGTGACGGCGTAGCCTTTGTCGAGCAAGGCGGCCATGACCTGCGCGCGAGCGGCAGCATCCAGCGGAATTGCACCGTTGCCTTCGTAAAGTACAACTCGGAGTGGGCGGTGGGTGTGGGTGATCATGGAGTAGTGAGAGTTGGAGCCTTAGAGGATGAGAGCTTTAGTCGGCAAGCATCGTGGCTGCGATCTCATCCGCCGACTGTGTGCGCATGTTCAGAATCTCCACGCCTTCAGCGGGCAAGGGCGAGCCGCATTGGGTGAACAGGCCTTTGATCACGCGGGGGAAGCAGGCGGCAATCTTGAGCGGGGCGCTGCTGGCGAAGGCTTTCAATCGTTCATCGCGATGCGCGGCCATCTCGCACAGGTCGGCCACGGTCTCGAAACTTGCCCCGCTTTCACACAGCTTCGCTAGCACGGCATCCTTTACCCCTTGGGGAACGACCTGGGCATAGGCGCAGCGGCAGTAGAGCAATTGAGCAGTTTCGGGCATGGCGCAGTAAGGCAATCGGGCGACGGCTTTGCAAGCGTGGCAGTGAACGTTCTGCTGTCTTTACATCTTCGCCCTTAGCTCGTAGAACTTCGACTTCTTCACCTTATGCGCACCGCCTTACTCCTCGCTTTTGCTTCTCTCACGGCCCTGGCTCAGGACCGTGTCACCCTAAGGCCTGCGTGGCCCAATGTGCCGGTGGAGCGCCCCATCACGGTCGTGGTGTCGCCTGATGGCAGTGATCGGCATTTTCTCGTGCAGCAGCGTGGCAAGGTGGTCATCCTGCCCAAGGATGAAACCAGCGCCGAGGCCAAGGCCTTCCTGGATCTGTCGATGATCGGCATGGAGGCCAAGGATGGGCAGTTTGAAGAGGGGCTCGTGGGCTTCGCCTTCCATCCGAAGTTCAAGGACAACGGCAAGTTCTACGTGTGCCACAGCGCGCAGGACCTGAAGCGCAGCGTCTATGCGGAATACAAGGTCTCGGCCACCGATCCCAACAAGGCCGACGTAGCGAGCAAGCGCGTGCTGCTGGAGGTGCCGCTGCCGTTCTGGAATCACCACTCGGGCCACATGGCCTTTGGTCCCGATGGATTCCTTTACCTGACGCTCGGCGATGGCGGCGGCAAGCCCGGCGGCGATCCGCTGCGCACGGCGCAGAATGCCTTCATGCTGAATGGCAAGGTGCTGCGCATCGACGTGGATCGTCTGCAAGGCAGCCGCGCGTATGGCATTCCTGAAGACAACCCCTTCAACAACCAGGTCGCCAGCCGCTGGGAAGTGTATGCGGTCGGCCTGCGCAATCCCTGGGGCCTCAGCTTCGATGCCGAAGGCTCGCTTTGGCTGGCCGACGTGGGGCAGGAACTGGGGGAAGAGATCAACCTCATCACCAAGGGCGGCAACTACGGCTGGAGCTTCCGCGAGGGGTTCAATGCCTATCC
>CAXNNN010000131.1:0-8261 GCA_964203095.1 Verrucomicrobiaceae bacterium
CCTGGCCAGGGCAGCTACTACAACCCCGAGTTCATCACCGCGAAGGGCAAAGAAAAAATCGAGGGCTACTGCACCGACATCATCACTGATAAGGCGTTGAAGTGGCTGAAGGAAGAGCGCGATCAAACCAAGCCCTTCATGCTCTGCTACTGGCACAAGGCCCCACACCGCGAGTGGTCGCCGGGCCAGCAGGAGCTCGGCCTTTACGACGATATCACCATCCCCGAGCCCCCGACTTTGTTCGATGACTATGAAGGCCGTGCCTCACCCGCACGCGAGCACGAGATGGGCATCGACCAGCACATGACGCTGAACTCCGATCTGAAGATGCCCTTGCTGCCCGGTGAGCAAGACCTGCCCGGCTCGGGTGCCAAGCGCGGCGGCTGGTATGGCCGCATGAACGAGGCCCAGCGCGCGACCTGGGACGCGCACTACAACCCCATCGACGCTGCCTTCCGCAAAGCGAACCCACGGGGCAAGGACTTGGTGAAGTGGAAGTATCAGCGCTACATGAAGGACTACCTCAGCACCGTTGCAGGCGTGGATCGCAATGTCGGTCGTGTCTTGAAGTGGCTGGAAGAGACCGGCTTGGACAAGAACACCATCGTCGTTTACTCCAGCGACCAAGGCTTCTACCTGGGCGAGCACGGCTGGTTCGACAAGCGCTGGATGTATGAGGAAAGCCTGCACACGCCGCTGATCGTGCGCTGGCCCGGGGTGGTGAAACCCGGCAGCGAAAGCAAGGACTTGGTCAGCACGCTGGACTTCGGCGAGACCTTCCTCGAAGCCGCTGGTGTGCCCATCCCCGGCGACATGCAAGGCCGCAGCATGGTGCCGCTTTTGAAAGGCGAGAAGCCCAGTGACTGGCGCGCCGCGCACTACTACCACTACTACGAGTATCCGCAGCCCCACCACGTGGCCCCGCACTATGGCGTGCGCAGCGAGACCGGTTACAAGCTGGTGCACTACTGCCAGACAGACGAATGGGAACTCTTCGACCTGAACAAGGATCCAAATGAGCTGAAGAGCCTCTACAGCAACGCCGACTACGCCAGCATCAAGGAGTCGCTCACGCTGCAGATGAAAGAGCTGCAAATGAAGTATCAAGACACCAACCCCACAGCACCACCGCCGAAGCAGAGCCGCAAAGCGGCGATGCAAGACAACGGCCAAGGGAAGGCGAAGGGCAAGGGGAAGAAAAAGGCGGAGTGATTTTGCCAATCAAGGTAGGGCGCTTGGTCCTCCAAGCGCCGTCATGGCAAGGCGGGCTGGGGACAGCCTGACCTACCTACCCATCGAATCACGTAGCCACACACTCTCTGGGGCCGACGAACGTATTAGCTCGCAGATTTCACCCTTGCGCATCTCCTTCGCCAAGGCATCACTCCGCACCTTACCATGATCAAACTCACCGGCATTGCAGACGAAGCAGGCGCGTCGCTGGACGTGCAGATTCAGGCCCATCAAGAACTCGGCTGGGACAGCATCGAGTCACGCGGCGTGGAGTTCGACGGCGTGAAGGGCAACCTCCATGAGATCCCCGACGCGGTGTTCGACAAGGTCGTCGCGCATCTCGAGGAAAAAGGCATGAAGGTCAGTGGCTTCGGCTCGCTCATTGGCAACTGGGCCAAGAAGATCGGCGATGATTTCTCCATCACGGAAGCCGAGATCGACCGCGCGATTCCGCGTATGCAGCGACTTGGGGCGAAGCTGATTCGCGTGATGAGCTATGCCGTGTGCAAGGACGCGGATGGTAAGGATTTGGAAGAGCAGTTCGCCGACGAGCGCATCAAGCGCCTGCGTGTCATCAACCAGCGCTTTGCCGACGCTGGCCTGACCGTGGTGCATGAGAACTGCATGAACTGGGGCGGCATGAGCCCCACGTATGTGCAGCGCATGGCCGGGGCCGTGCCGGGCATGAAGTGGGTTTTCGACACCGGCAATCCAGTGTTCATCGACGACCGCGACAGGCCCGGCCACAAGCAGGACGCGTGGGAGATGTATCAGGCGGTGAAGCCCTTCATGGCCCACGTGCATGTCAAAGACGGCATCTGGGACAAGGCGAAGAATGACGCCGTTTACACCTATCCCGGCGAGGGCGAAGGCCAGACCGAGCGCATCATGAGGGACCTGGTGGACACCGGTTACCAGGGTTACATCAGCATCGAACCGCATGTCGCGGTGGTGTTCCATGGCGCGGGCGCGGCGGATGATCTTTCCCCCGAGCAGAAGGCCAAGGAGCAATACGATAGCTACGTGAAGTATGGCCAGATGCTGGAAGCGATGCTGAAGCGTCTGGGCGCGCAGCTCAGCTAGCGCGCTTATCTTCACTCAGACTAAACACATGGCCCTAGAAGTGCATCACTTTCCTGAAACGCGCTGGACCATGGTCCTCGCGCTGCGGGGCGGGGGCAATGAGGCCGCCGCCAGCCGTGCCTTGGCTGACCTGTGCCGCGTTTACTGGCGACCGCTCTACACTCATGCGCGCAAGAAGGGCAACTCACCGGAAGATGCGGAAGACTTGACCCAGAGCTTCATCATGCACGTGCTGAAACGCAGTGTCCTGGAACAGGCGGATCGGACGGTGGGCAAGTTGCGGACGTTTTTGCTCGCCAGTTTCGACCACCACATACATGCCGTTCATCGGGGTAATAAAGCGCAGCACCGTGGTGGGCGACTGGAGATTGTTTCGCTGGATCAATTGCGGGAGGCGGAGCGCGAACTCTCCGTGCCCGATAAGCGCCAGCGCACGGCGGAGCAGTACTTTGAGCAACAATGTGCGCTGGCCTTGGTCGATGCCGCGATGAACTTACTGGCGGAGGAGCAAGAGGCCGCGGGTCATCGCGAGGAGTTTGCAGTGCTGCGGCATGAGATGGACCCGCGGTCTAGCCCGGATGAGCGCGGCCAGGCGGCGCTGGCCGCGCAGTTGAACATGTCTCATGAGCAACTACGCCAGCGGCTCTCAATCTTGCGTGTCCGATTCCGCAAGCTAGTGCGGGCGTTGATCCGTGAGACACTGCATAAACCTACCGAGAAAAAGGTGGACGAAGAACTGATGTTTCTGCGCTCGGCGCTGACCGACTAAGGCACCTTCACAGCCGACAGGTCATTGCGTTTGTTCTTCCAAAGCGCCAACAAATCAGGGTCCAGGGTCTTGCTGTCCTGACAGGCTTGGATCATCGTGTCGAACAACGTTCTCCTGAAGTCCGTGTCCTCGGTCGGTTCGCGCCAGTTACGCAAGCGTATCAGCCCCCAGAGATTGATAGCGGCGTTCTCGGCCTTTTTGGGTTCAGCCAATCTTACGTTCAGGGTAATGATCGCCCGCCACTGTTCCATCCTGACCCCTTTGTCATCGACGATTTGGGCCGCGAGCGGCTCGCACTCCTGACGATACAAGAGCGCCAGCGCTAGGTTTCCGGCTTGTTCTTGGATCTCGGCACTGGCTTGCAGTGCGTGCACCTGCTGGCCGAGATGGCCGCGCTCCTTGGCCAAGTTTCGGGCGGATTGCGTGGCCCGCTCAGCATCTTGGAAGCGGCCCACACGCGCATACAGGCGAGCCACCTCGATCCAGCGGTTGATGAGTTGATGATTCGCCGGGCCAGACGCTGCTATTTCTGCCAGAATGCCCTGCTCCAAACGCTGGGCTGCCTGGGCGAGATTGCCACGCTGCACTTCCAGCTTGGAGTAGGCCCGCAGGGTGGCTGCGCGCGAGCGCTGAAGGTGGGGCTCGTCGAGTCGTCTCACGCCGAGTTGGCTCAAGCTCTGTTCCAGCAGTGCTTCGGCTTCCTGGAACTCGCCCATCAGCCAGTGCAGCTCCGCCATGGCGCGCAGGTATTCGTTGTTCTCATGCCCCATGGCACCGCTCTGATCTCGCCGGGAAGACAAGTCTTGCAGCACGGCTGCCGCCTCTGGCCTGCGATTCAGCGCGATAAGCTCCGCCGCCATGCGACGACGCGAGTCAAACCACTCTTTGGACTGCGTCTTGCCCAGCGCCGCATAGCCGCTGCTGACGAGCCGGTAGGTTTCAATGGCCTCCACGCGCAAGGTGGCCCGGGTTTGCGTTCTGGCGACCTCATACAGCACCTTCAGCGGTCGGATATCCTGCGCCCCATACAGCGCCACCAGGTTCTGCCACTGCTTCTGGAAGAACGGCAGCGCGGACTTCGGCTCATCCATGGCGGAGTAGATATCTCCCAACTGTTGGTAGAGCTGCGCCTGTAGCTCAGGCTGGTCAGCGAAGTGGTTGATTTGCGGCGCGATCTCACTCAGCGCTAGCCGCAGCACCTCGGCATTCTGCCCCCGTTCCACGTGCTCGGCCGCCCGGTCCAGCAGCTCAGTGAGAAAGGCGATGAGCAGCCCCGACTTGCGCACCTCCGCTTGGGCCATCTGCTCGCTGATCTCCGAGCGCTGGCGCATCTCATCCGCCACCTTCCGCGCCCGAGATTCGTCCAGGTAAGACAGGATAATCGTGATGACCGCGCCCATCGTCAGCGCTGCCAACAGGGTGCCCAGAGTGACAGCGGTCTGGTGCCGCCGGGCGAACTTCCGCAACTGATACCACGCAGTGGGTGGCCCCACGCTCACGGGTAGATCGTCCAGGTAGTTTTGCAGATCATCGGCCAGCGCCGTCACGCTCGGGTAGCGATCATCAGGCAGCTTCTCCAGCGCCTTCAGAATCACCCAGTCCAGGTCATTGCTCAGCGCCGTCGCCGGTATGTGCACCAATCGCCCCTCGGCCCTGGCACGCAGCACGCAGGTGCTGGGCCGCAGAGGCTCTTCTTCGCAGATGCGTTTGAGCAGCGCACTCAACGATACCCGCTTCTCCGGCTCCTCGCCCAGCGGGGTCTCGCCCGTGAGGAGCTCATAAAGGATCGCACCCAGTGAAAAAACATCGGAGCGCACATCTACCTCGTCACTGCCCATCAAGGAATGCTCCGGGGCCATGTATTGCGGCGTGCCCATGATCAGACCCCCCGCAGCGGACAGCGACAAGCTCATGAATCCGTTCGCGTCATTGGTCAGCGCCTTTGCGATGCCGAAGTCGATGACCTTGGGCAGGGCCTGGTCTTCCGTGTCCTTGACCAGAATATTGGACGGCTTCAGGTCACGATGCACCACCCCGCGCTGGTGCGCGTGCTGCACCGCATGGCACACCTTGATGAACAGCTGCAAGCGCTCGCGCAAGCCCAGGCCACGCGCCTTCGCATACGCAGTGAGGGACAGGCCGTCGATCAACTCCATCACAAAGTAAGGCCGCTTATACGGCGTCGCACCCGCATCCAGCACCGTCGCTATGCTCGCATGCGACATGCGTGCCAGCGACTGCCGCTCCACACAGAAACGCGCCAGCACCTCCCTTGAGTCCATGCCCGGGCGAATGATTTTCAATGCCACCTCACGGTTCAACGGCTCGGTCTGCTGTGCGCGCCAGACAATGCCAAAGCCGCCTTCCCCCAGCTTGCTCACCAGCGTGTAGGGGCCAATCACATCGCCCGCCTTCGGCTCCAGGTTGTCCAGGTCCGTGTCCACACCCGCCAAGGCCAGCCCGAGCAGCGCGTGGGCGCGGGCTTGCGAGTCTGTCAGTGATGTCGGCATGTTTTCGGACATGCCTCATCTTGCCCGCAAGCCCCCTGGTTTCACAAGCTGAAAAGCCACTTCGCCCTTGCGCAGTGCGCAGGCTTGTCCACTCTCCCGGCTCTCACAACCCCACGCACGCTACTCGTCATGGCCCTCATCAACGAAAACTTCCTCAAGCTCAAAGCCGGCTACCTCTTCCCCGAAATCGCACGCCGTGTGAAGGTCTTCGTCGAAGCCAACCCCGAAGCCGCCAAGAAGCTAATCCGCTGCGGCATTGGCGACGTGACCGAGGCTCTGCCTGAAGCCGTGCGCTACGCGATGCACGAGGCTGTGGATGAGATGGGCAATCGAGGCACCTTCAAGGGCTACGGCCCAGAGCAGGGCTACGACTTCCTCCGCAAGGCCATCGCCGAGAACGACTTCCAAGCGCGCGGCATCAATGTTGATGCCGATGAGATCTTCATCAGCGATGGCAGCAAGTGCGATACCGGCAACATCCTTGACATCTTCGGCAAGGGGAACAAGATCGCCATCACCGACCCTGTGTATCCCGTCTATGTGGACACCAACGTCATGATCGGCAACACCGGCGACGCGGACGAAAATGGTGCTTATGCCGGTCTCACCTACCTCAAGTGCGGTCCTGACAATGGGTTCGTCCCCGCCATGCCGGCCGAGCGCGTGGACCTTGTTTACCTCTGCTACCCAAACAACCCGACCGGCGCCACCGCCACCCGTGCACAGCTCGAAGCCTGGGTGCAATACGCACTGAAAAACGACACCATCATTCTCTACGATGCGGCCTACGAGGCCTTCGTCCAGGACGCCAGCATCCCACGCAGCATCTTCGAGATCGAAGGCGCGCGCGACTGCGCCATCGAGTTCCGCAGCTTCTCCAAGAACGGAGGTTTCACCGGCATGCGCTGCGCCTTCGTCGTCGTCCCGAAAGGCCTCATGGGCAAGACCGCCGACGGCACCAAGCAAGCCATCCATCCGCTCTGGAGCCGCCGCCACAGCACCAAGTTCAACGGAGCCAGCTACATCATCCAGAAGGGTGCCGAAGCTCTCTACAGCGCCGAAGGCAAGTCCCAGGTGAAGGCGCTCATCGAGCACTACATGGGCAACGCCCAGCTCCTCGTCCAAGCCTGCAAAGACGCCGGCCTCGCCGTCTACGGCGGCGTGAACGCGCCGTATGTCTGGGTTCAGACCCCGGGCGGCCTCACCAGCTGGCAGATGTTCGACAAGATGCTCAACGAAGCCAATGTCGTCATCACCCCCGGGTCCGGCTTCGGCTCCGCCGGCGAAGGCTACTTCCGCATCAGCGCCTTCAACAGCCGCGCGAATGTCGAAGAAGTGTGCACGCGCATCAAGGCGCTGAAGTAGCGATGGGACGGACCACTTTCCTGCCCGCCGTGGTCACTCAAACGCGCTGACTACCGGCTTCCCGTCGAAGTCGGCAGGGACGGGCACGTCGAGTAGCCACAGGGCGGTCGCGGCGGTGTCGTAGGTGGTCACGGGGTCCGTGATGATGAAGCCTTTCTTGACGCTCTTGCCCCAGGCGATCCAGGGGATGATCATGTCGTCGGGAATGTTCAGGCCGTGGGTCTTTTCATGACCGCCGTGGTCGGCGCTGATGAGGACGACGCTGCGGTCAGCGATGCCGGCTTCCTTCAGTGCTTGCATAAACTGCCAGAGCGCTTGGTCGGAGACTTTGAAGGCTTCTTTCTGCTCGGGTGAACCCCAGCCGCTCTTGTGCCCGGCGGTGTCGGGATCGGCGAAGTGGACGAAGGCGAGGGCGGGCTTGTGCTCCTTGACCCAGGCGCTGGCTTGTTTGGCGACCATCTGCGAGGGCTTCTTGTCCTTCTCGATCTCGGGCGTGCCAGCAATGGGCGCGCGGGTCTGCGGCCCGCCGAAGTCGAACACGTCCAGCGAGCCGTCGAGCCAGAGGTGGCGGAATTTGACCTTGCCAGCGAACAAGCCGGTCACGGCGTGTGGATCCTTGGCCTTCAGCAAGGAGAAGATGGTCGGCACTTTCACAAAGCCGCGAATGGGCATGTAATCGTTCCACAGGACCTGATGCTTGTCGGGCCCCATGCCCGTCATCATGGAGGTATGGGAAGGCAGCGTCTTGGGCGGGAAGATGGTGCTGGCCTGCCAAGTCACGGCCCCCTCAGCGGCCATCTTTTTCAAGGTGGGTGTCTCGCTCTCGGCGATCACGGCAGGCTTACCACCATCGAAGCTAATGATGAAGACGTGCTCGGCGCGAGGTGCCGCATGCAGGGTGAAAGTGAGCGCGAGGACCAGGATGAAGGCAAGAAGACGCATAGGAGGGGTGGATCTAACGTAGAGCAGGGGACCTGGCTTCCAATCATTGGTCACGTCATCGACAACTTCGTGAACAATCGGCCAATCCCTTCAGCGCTGTTCGACATCGCGGTCTTGGCTAGCAGGGCGGTCACTTCCAAGCGGGAGATCTTCACGCCACTGCGCAGCTGCTCATCGCTGGCGGTCTTCATCTGCGCGACGGTGCGCGCGGCGAGCAGCAAGGGCAGCGCGGTGGCGTAGCGCAGCTTCCCATGACGCAGGCTTTGCACGTAGCGGAGGCCTTCTTGCAAGTGCGCCTCGCAAGGCTTCAGCCACTCGCGCCACACTGGGCGCAGGCAGAGCGGATCGGCGGCGACTTG
>CAXNNN010000132.1:0-8238 GCA_964203095.1 Verrucomicrobiaceae bacterium
GGTCAGTGTGGTGCCAACGGAAAAGACATTGGTCTGACCGCCCAGCGTAGTCGTGCCATTGAAGCGCAGTCCATAGCTACCCGCTGAACTACTCACCGTAAGAAGGCCACCATTCATCGTTAAGTTGTCGAGAATGACCGTGTTTCCAGTATTCGCGGCACCAATGAAGTTGGTGGACACATTGATCGTGCCTGCCCCCTGAAACACCACATCGTTGGTGCCGCCGTAGGTGATGTTGCCGCTGCTACCCGCGCCGTTGTTGGCTAGATTCAAAACGGAGAGACCGACGAGTCCCGTGCCATTGATGATGATGCTGCCAGCCCCCGTCCCGATGGTCGGTGTCGCGCCATTGGCTCCCCCGATGGCCAGCGTCCCCTGGTTCAAGACCCAGTTGCCCCCAAACGCGGCGGCACTCGGGTTCAGTCGCAGCGTGCCCGCACCATTTTTGACGATGTCCGACGACGCACTCGTGATCGCGACCTGAGCGTTGCTCGCACCATTCACATCAAGTGTGCCAGCAAAGATGTTGGCATCCAGATGATCATTGAGCACCAGCGGTGCCTGCCACACATCCGTCGTGGAATTGTATTTGTTGAGGAACGCACGGGTCGCTCCCACCCCATCGAAGGTCAGTGCGCTCGGCCCAGCAAAGGTCAGTGTTTGCGCCCCCAGCGTATCGCCCAAATTCAATCCACCCAGCGTGATCGGTGTGTCCAGAGTGATTGTCCGATTAGCCGTGTAGTTGGTGAAGTTGAAATTCGCCAAGTCGCCGATGGCATTGGGCGCAACGCCGCCCAGCCAATTCCCCCCCGTCGACCAGTTGCCAGCCGCATCCACATTCCAATTGATCGTGGCTCCGCGCGTGGAGGTATTCCACAACGAAAAGCTCGCGATCAAGAGGGCCGTCACAGGCGTCTTCAGCCGTGAACGAATCCATGATAGCGTCGGGGACGAGCGCTGTCTGCGGAGAGATGCTGAGGTAGGTGGATTCATAAGTTCAGGTATAAAAAAAGACCGCCAGCGAAGGCGATCGGGAGAAAGGGGTAGGATGCGACTAGCATCGGGAAAGGCTGAGTCACGTGGAGCAGCAGCTGCCGCTCATGACCCTTTTTATCTTTCTGCGGGCGCGATGACCAGCCAAAAAGCAAAAAATGTCATCACATTGTGCATCCGAAGCTATCCAAGCCCCCACAGTCATTGTCAAACCTGCGAATAAGGTCCCAGAACTCGGTCTTGCAAGGGCTCCGCTACGTTCGTTTAGAACGATCAGGTCTCCCGCAAAGCCTGAGCAATCGGCATCCGTGCGGCACGGAACGCCGGCAGTAAGCCGCCCAGAACACCGAGCACAGCGGCAAAAAGGATGGCTTGTATCAGCAAGGCAGGCGTGACGGCAAAACGGAAGGTGACCTGGCTGAAGGATGCCCAATTCAGGGTTGAGGCTTGGTAGCCATTAAAGGCGAGGTAGGCGACGGTGGCCCCAAACACGCCACCGACCAGTGCTAGCGTGATGGACTCGGCCAGCACCGACACGACCACCGGCCCCGAGCTAAAGCCGAGCGCGCGCAGAGTGGCGATCTCGCGAGTGCGGGCCGCCACAGCCCCATACATCGTGTTCAGCGCCCCGAACAAAGCGCCGAGCGCCATCAGACTGGCAATGAAGACGCCAATCGTCGTGATGAACTCGCTCAACTGCGAGGACTGATCCAGGTAGTAGTCGCTGAGCTTCGACGTTTTGGTCTTCACCTGCGGGTTCGTGGTCAGGAAGTCCTTGAACTCGGTGAAGGACTCAGGCGACGCCAGCTTCACGAACATCGACTGGAAGGAGTCCGCGCGTTGATAAGCGGGTTGCAGCACGGCAGCATCGGTCCAGATCTCTGACTCCTCAGCGCCGCCGGCAGCCGTGAACAGGCCCACCACATGCCAGAGGTTGGGACCGACTTTGATCTGCTTCCCCAGCTCCAGCCCAGCAAACACGCGCGACGCGCCGACGCCGACGATGATCTCGTTCTTGCCCGGCTCAAAGCGGCGGCCTTCGACGAGCCTGATGCTGCTGCGCACGGCAAAGGCATTCGGCTCCACGCCGCGCAGAGGCACATTGGCATCGGTGCCCGTGGTGATTTTGGGCAAGCTAATGACCACGAACAGCTCGGACGAGGTCAGCGGCCCGTTGGGTCCCAGAGCAATACCAGGCGCGGTGCTGATGATGCGCGTCTCCTCGCGACTGAGGCCGCTGTTCATTTCATTGTCCGCTCCGCTGCGCAAGACGATAGCGACATCCGGTGTCGCCGATGCCGTCATGGTCTGGCGAAAGCCCTCGGCAATCGCCAGCACACCGACGAGCACGCCAACCACGCCCGCAATGCCAAACGCAGCCGCGATGGCCGCGCCTCGGCGCTGCGGGATGGTCCGCAGGGTGAAGGAGATGACAGTGAAGATTTGGGACAGCCAGTTCATTCGAGAGAGAGTGGGGAAGTAAAAAGTAGGATGCTAGCCCGTGCGTCGCAGGGCATCCGCGATGCGCAGGCGCATGGCATTGATCGCGGGAAGCAATCCGGCAATCAGACCCACCACGACGGCGAGGAAGGCACCGAGCGCCACGTCGCGTGTCGGCAGATAGAAGATCGGCAGCAGGTTCGGCACCGGATTGCCAGAGGCGATGATCAGCCACGCGAGCCCGAGGCCAAGGAAGCCGCCGAGCGTGGCGATGAGCAGCGACTCCGCCATGACCAGCCAGAGCACGGCGGTGTTGGTGAAGCCGATGGCTTTCAGCGTGCCGAGTTCGCTGACCCGCTCGCGCACGGCTTGGCTCATGGTATTGCCCGCGACGAGCAGGATGGTGAAGAACACGGCGCTGAGCACGGCGATCAAGATGGTGCCGATGTCGCCAATCTGCTGGGCGAACCCCTGCGCCATTGCAGCCTCGGTTTCGGCCTGCACTTCCGAGGCGGAGTTGGCAAACTCAGCGTTGATCAGCTTGGCGATCTCTGGCGCTTGATCGGGGTTCTGCACGCGCACGCCATACCAGCCCACCTCGCCTTTGTTCTTCTCCCGCGCTTCATCGAAGTAGTCATAGCGGAACATGAACTGCGTGGTGTCCGTGCCCTTCTTCGCGCCCTCATAGATACCGACAATTTCGAACTCCCAATGATCTTGCCCCGCAGGCTGCCCCCAGATGGGCGAAGTGAAGGGCACGCGGCTGCCGATTTTCCAACCATCGCGCGCGGCGAAGCGATCAAACGTGGTGCGACCGACCACGGCACCGATGCGATTCTCCTTCCATGCCTTCAACTGCTCGGCAGGCAGCAGGAATTCGGGATACATGTTCAGATACTTGTCCGGCTCCACTGGGAAGCTGGGCATGAAGTCCTTCGGGTCCTTGTAGATGCCACCGAACCACGACATGTGCGTGACGGCGCTAACGCCGGGGATGTTGGCAATGCGCGCCTGGTAGCTCAGGGGCAGGCTTTGGATGATCGAGGTCTTGTGCCGGACCATCAGGCGGTCAGCATTGGCCAAGCTCACGCCTGCGCCGAAGGCTTCTTTGATGGCGCAGAGGAAGCCGAACAACAAGAATGCCACCAGTATGCTGAGCAGCGTCAGAATGGTGCGCAGCTTCCTGCGTTTCAGGTTGCTCCAGGTGAGATGCAAAAACTTCATGATCAGCGGTGGTGCGAACGCTAGGCAGCAGGCGTGGAGGAAAGCTGTCCCTTGTCCAAATGCACGATACGGGTCGCTCGTGCCGAGGCGTGGGGATCATGCGTGACCATGATGATCGTCTTGCCGTGATCTTGATTGAGCGACTGCAAGAGGCTCAAAATGTCGTCGCCCGACTTGCGATCCAGATCGCCCGTCGGCTCATCGCAAAGGAGCAAAGTCGGGTCCGTCACGATGGCACGCGCAATACCCACGCGCTGCTGTTCACCGCCCGAAAGCGTGCCAGGGAAGTGCTTGGTCCGATGCTCCAAGCCCACGGCCTTCAGCGCTAGCTCCGAATGTTTCATGCGCTGCGCCTTGCTCAGGTGCGTCAGCAGCAGTGGCAGCTCGACATTGCGCTCCGCGTTCAGCACGGGCAGCAGATTGTAGAACTGGAAGACAAAGCCGATGTGGCGCGATCTCCATGCGGCAAGCTGGCGATCCGAGAGCTTGTCCAAGCGGTCGCCACCGATCTCGACACTGCCGGTCGTCGCGCGGTCCAGACCGCCGATAAGATTCAGCAGCGTTGACTTGCCCGAGCCTGAAGGCCCCATCAGTGCGAGGAACTCGCCTTGCTTCACTTCCAAGTCCAGCCCGTCCAGCACATGCACATCCTCGGTGCCGCGCCGGAAGCTTTTGGAGACCTTTTGCACGTTGACCAGGACTTTGTCTTCTTTGCTCATAGGAGAGAGATGATTGGCTAGGGAGTAGAGTCGGACACGGTGACCTTCACACCATCCGAGAGAGCCTGCGAGGTTTGAATGACAACCGTTTCGCCATCAAAAAGACCCGCCGAGAGGGTTGCCTCATCGCCGGTGACTTGCGCGACAGCGACAGCGCGGCGCTCGACCTTGCGATCCTTGACGACCCACACCACATCGCGGCCATTGACCTTTTGCACCGCTGCGGTGGGCACGATAAACTGCCGCTGCGGCGTGATGGACTTCTCTTCAGCGACACTGAGAAAAGCTACCTTCACGCCCATGTCGGGCAGGATGCGTGGATCAAGCTTCTCGAAGCCGATGCGCACCTTCACCGTCGCCTTCTGCCGGTCAGCGGCGGGAATAATGGCGATTACCTTCGCTGGGATACGCCAGTCGCCATACGCATCGAGCGTTGCCTCAACACGCTGGCCACTTTGCACGCGGTTGATGTAGCTCTCGCTCACGTCCACCTCGATCTCCAGCGACGACATGTCCACGATGGTGCAGATGCCGGTGCGCGTGAAGCCACCGCCCGCCGACACGGGCGAGATCATCTCGCCGGGCTGCGAGTCCTTCGTTGTGATCACGCCTGCAAACGGCGCGCGGATGATGTTGTCATCCATCTGCTGCTTCCAACTGCTGACCTGCCGCTCGGCCACCTTCACGTCCGACTCCTGGCGTGCCAGCGTTGCCTCCAGGGCCTGGGCTTGCGTCTCCGCCCGGTTGTAATCCGACTGGCTGGCCGCCTGCGTGGCCACCAGATCGGTGAAGCGTTTCTTCTCCGCGATGGCGAAGCGCAGGTTCGGCCTCGTCTCGTCCACCACCTTGCGTGCGCTCTCCAGCTGCGCCTCGGCAATGAGCAGGCTTTCTTTAATGTTGGAATCATCCAGTCGCGCGAGCACCTGGCCAGCTTCCACCTTCATCCCCTCCTCGATCAGCACCTCGACCACCTTGCCCGTCACCTTCGACGACACCGTCGCCGCCCGCCGCGCCTCGACATATCCCGAAGCATTGAGCAACGTGCGCGACGCACCCTGCTCCGCATTCAAGGCACGCACCGGCACCGTGCGCACCTCCGCAGGTCTGGGCATCTGCCGCCAGAACCACAGCCCCACACCGACGGCCGCGACCGCGAGAAAGATCAGCGGCGTCAGCCAGCCACGACGCTGGGCCGGTGCGGAATCACGGTCGATTCGCAGCGAGTCCAAGGATATTTTGTCAGCGCTCAAGCGGGCAGGTTAGCGGTCTTCCAAAGAGGATCAACTCTCTAGCAAAAAGTTGACCACCCAAGCTACGATCCTGCACGCGCCGCGACCGCAAACTACTTCAATGCCTCAATGTAAGCCAACAAGTTCGCCATGTCCTGCGGCGTCAGGCCCGTCTCCAAACCCTCGGGCATCAGGCTCTGGCCGCTGCTGCTGCTGCCTTGGATGTTCGACCGTTGCAGTGTGACTTCGGCTCCGCCCATCATCTTTAGCGTCATGCTGCTGGCATCATCCTTGGTCACGATGCCACTTACGGTCTGGCCGTCCTTCGTGTTCACGACGTAGGCGATGAACTGCGATGCCACTTCCTTGTGCGGTTCGAGGATGGCGCTCAGAATGCCCTCGCGGCCCTTCGTTTTCACCGTCACCAAGTCAGGACCCACCGGCATCCCCTGCCCGTCGGCAACGTGGCAGGCGAGACAGCGCGATTGATAATGCGGCGCGCCATCCTCGGCAGAGCCGGTCAGGCTCAGCGCAGGCTTGAAGGTCGCGGCGACGGCTTCACGCGATGGCGGGATCACCGAGGCCAGTGCCTTCTGGGCCTGCGTGGCGATCTTCTCGTTCTTGTGCTTCACCAGCGCCTGCACCTGGGCGGCGGTTAAGTCACTCGGCTTGGGGCCTTGCGCAGCGCTCATGGCATTCAGCAGAGCCAGCGCACGATCATCGCGGGCAAGCAAAGCCTCCAAAGCAGCAACCTTCGCCGCCGCCGCGTAGTGCGGCCAGGCGTCGATCATCGCCTTCGTTACGGCCGGTGCGGAGCGCTGCGACAGCACCTTTAACACGGCTGTCTGGAGCGCGGCATCTGTCCCTGCGTTCAGGCAGACGAGCATCCCCTGCTCCGCTTCGGCACTGGTGGCCAGTGCGCAGAGTGGCAGCGCCTCCAGTCGTGCCGCGACCGCTGCCTTCTCATCCCGCAGCGTCGCCGCAGCCTGGGCAAAGATCGCGCGCAGCGCGCCATCGGTATCCACACTCTCCAGGCTGTTGCTCGCGCGCTTCAGGCCCGTGGCGAAGGATTGAATCAATGCTGGCAGTTGCGCCTTGGCATGGTCCGCCTTCAGCAGCGCTTGCAGCGTCTCCTTCACCTGCGTGGCGTCGTTCTTGTGCCCGATCACCTCCAGCAGCGCGCGCACCGCCGGCAGCAGCTTGGCATCCTGGCGATAGGTCTGCATCAGCGCGGGGAAGAGGCCGGTGCTGTCATGCACACCGCTGAAGCAGGCAGCCACAATCAAGGGATGCGCCTGGGTCTTGGCGATCATTTCCAGGAAGGACATATCCACCGCGTCCAGCGTGCTTGGCACGGTGCGCAGACCTTCCAGCTTCTTCACTTGTCCTAATGTGCAGGCCAGTTGCAGCAGAACGGAGGGCGTGGTCGTCTCGAAGCCGACCTGCACCAAGGCATCGCACAAGGCTTGATCCATGATGCCTCCCTCGCGGATGAATTGCTCAGCGAGCTTGATGCCCCGTATCTTCACTGGCTGATAGGGATCGCGCACCGCCATCAGCACATGGTCCAGCGTCAGCGCGCCCATGCCATGCAGCACGCCCAGTGCATGCAGCTTGCCCAGCAAGACCTTGTCCTGCACCGCGGGCACCCGCCCATCTGCCCCGGGGCGCACGCCGTGGCTGCGCGTGGCGATCATCTGGTCCAGCGCCCGCACCGCCGCTTTGTCCTGCCGCTCATATAAGAGGCGCTGCGCGGTATCGCGATGCCAGCCATTCGTGTGGCTCAGCATCTTCACCAGATCGCCCGTCGGGGCCATGTCCAGGCGCGGGCGCTGGCCTTTGCGTTCAATGCCGCGCTCCGGCACGATGCGGTAGATGCGGCCCATGTCGCTGCCGCTGTTCAGGTCGATGTGCTGCTTGATCTCGTCCGGGATGCTCCACGGGTGCTCGATCACCTCGCGATGCATGTCGATGACATAAAGGCAACCATCCGGCGCATTGGCGAAGTTCACCACCCGCACCCAGGTGTCCTTGCTCGCGGCGAACTCAAACCCGCGCTCATCTGCCGGGCGCTCGCCGATCAAGGACACGCCATCGGCTGAAGGCTTGATGACCTTCCGGTGCACGAGCTGACCGCCGGCATCGCCTGTGAAGCTGTTGCCGACAAACTCCGCGCCATAGGCATCGCCACGATAAATGGTCGTGCCCGTCGCCCCGGTGAAGTAGCCGCTCACTCGGCCCCCGCCCTCCACTGCGCCCTTCACCACCCCCGCGATGCGCCAGCGGGTGCGGATGATGCGCCACGGTTCATCCGGGCTGATGCGAAACACCTCCGCCGCCCCGCCATCGACCGCGATGCTCTGCCGCGCGGGTGGCATGGAGAACCACGGGCTGCGGTTCGCGTAGCGGTCATCATACGTCCAGTATTGCAAGTGGTCCGAGTTGGAGCAGCCGAACTTCCGCCCCTCATTGTCGAAGCTCATCCCATACTGCGCGCCCCCGCCTTCCAGGCCGAAGTCGTGCGTGCGTGGATCGAACCAGAAGTCCTTCCCGCCCAGCTCCACGCCCTTCAGCTCTGGCCGCTTCAGACAGGTCACCACGCCACGATTCCCCCCGCCCGCCAGGATGTGAAT
>CAXNNN010000133.1:0-8214 GCA_964203095.1 Verrucomicrobiaceae bacterium
CTCCTGTCATTTGCACAAATCTCGCTACTCTCCCGCTTCCTCCCCAATCTTTTCCAACGACTTATGCCCAAGAAAACCATTCGTGACCTCGACCTTGCCGGAAAACGCGTCTTTGTGCGTGTAGATTTCAATGTGCCTCTCGACGAGAAAGACGGCCAGATGGTCATCACGGACGCGACCCGCATTCAAGAGACGCTGCCGACCATCAAGTTCCTGATCGAAAAGGGCGCGCGCATCATCCTTGCCAGCCATCTGGGCCGTCCGAAGGGGCAGCGCGATCCCAAGCAATCGCTGGCCCCCGTGGCTCCGGCGTTGTCCGAGCTGATCGGCAAGCCGGTCGCCTTTGCTGATGATTGCGTGGGCGAAGACGCCAAGGCGAAGGCGCTGGCCCTGGGCAATGGCGATGTGCTGCTGCTGGAGAACACCCGCTTCCACGCTGGTGAGGAAAAGAATGACGCCACGCTGGCCAAGGGCATGGCGGATCTGGCCGAGATCTTCGTGAACGATGCCTTCGGTTCCGCGCACCGCGCGCACAGCTCCACGGCTGGCATTGCTGATTATCTCCCTGCGGTTTCTGGCCTGCTGATGGAGAAGGAATTGACCTGGTTGCACGACGAACTGGAAACCCCTGAGCGTCCCTTCGTGGTGATCCTCGGCGGTGCAAAGGTGAACGACAAGATCGGCGTCATCAACCGCCTGCTCGAAAAGGCCGACACCATTATCATCGGCGGCGGCATGGCCTACACCTTTCGCAAGCTCGTGCAGGGCATCAGCATTGGTAAGAGCCTCTACAAGCCCGAGTGGGAGCCGATTGCACAGGCAGCGCTCGACAAGGCCAAGGAGCGTGGCGTGAAGATCCTCATCCCTGTGGATGCGATGATCACCGACTCCTTCGACTTCGAGAGCAAGAAGCTGGGCAACATCAAGTTCACCGGCGCAGGCGAAAGCATCCCCGACGGCTGGGAAGGCGTCGACATCGGGCCTGAGTCTGTGAAGCTCTTCTCAGACGAGATCTCCAAGGCCAAGACCGTCATCTGGAATGGCCCGATGGGCGTGTTCGAGATCAAGGAAAGCTCCAAGGGCACCTTCGACGTGGCCGAAGCCATGGCTGCCAATACCTCTGCCAAGAACATCATCGGTGGTGGTGACAGCGTGAAGGCTGTTAAGAAGGCCAAGCTCGGTGACAAGATGACCTTCATCTCCACTGGCGGTGGTGCCAGCCTCGAACTGCTCGAAGGCAAAGTGCTTCCAGGTGTCGCTTGCCTTCAAGAAAAATAACCCTCTGCTCCTAGCTCTTCGCCCTCAGCCCCTATGGTCCATCACCGCAAACCCATCGTCGCCGCCAACTGGAAGATGCACAACTCGCCGTCCGAGACGGAAGAGTTCATGCGCGCCTTCCTCCGTCTTGTGCCGGAAAAGTGCCCGATCCAGATCGTCATCGTGCCGCCCTTTGTCAGCCTGCCAAAAGCGGCTGAGTCGACCCACAACGTGCGCCACGCCGCCGTCGAGTTGGGCGCTCAAAACATGAGCCAGCACCCCGGCGGAGCCTACACAGGCGAGATCAGCGCCCGCATGTTGAAGGAAGTGGAAGTGAAGCACGTGGTGCTCGGTCATAGCGAGCGCCGCGCCTTGTATGGCGAGACCAATCAGATCGTGAATGCCAAGGTTATAGCGGCGCTCGAAGCGCGCTTGCATCCCATCCTCTGCATCGGCGAAACGCTGGAAGAGCGCGATGGCGGCCTGATTGAAAAGGTGCTGGAAAGCCAGTTGCGTGAAAGCCTAGCCGAAGTCGGCGCGCGTCGTGTGCTCGACTTGGTCATCGCCTATGAACCCGTCTGGGCCATCGGCACCGGACGCACGGCCAGCCCTGAACAAGCCCAGGAAGCCCACGCCTTTGTGCGCAAGGTGCTGACCGACCTTTACGATGCCGATACCGCGCAGAAGCTGCGCATCCAATACGGTGGCAGTGTGAAGCCGAACAACATGGCCGAGATCATCGCTCAGCCGGATGTCGATGGCGCGCTGGTGGGTGGTGCCAGCCTGGAAAGCGGTAGCTTCTGGGAAATCTGCCGTGCTGCAATCGACCACGAGAACGCGGTCAACGCCGCCGCCGAGTAATGGCTCCTCCAGATTGATTGAAAAGAAAAGAGCGGGCCTCGCGGTCCGCTCTTTTTGTTTTGAAGATAGGTTCAGCCTCGAAGGTTTAAGGCTTCACCGCCGCCTCGATCTTGATGTCGTCGAAGTAGATGGGTAGTTCTGAGAATGGCGTGCCCCAGATGGCGGCCTTGCCCTGGCCCTTCATCTTGTCATCGGCGATGGAGATCATGGAGTCCGCTGGCTCAGGGGAGCCCGCAGCCCAGGCCTTGGCATTGATCACCCACTTGCCGGGCTCACGTTGCTTGGCTTCCAGCTTCAGATGCGTCCAGGTTTCTGTGGTCCAGATGAAGGGTGCGGTCTTCAGGATCACGTCGTTCTTGCTCAGCTCCAGCTGCTTCTTGGCGCAGTTCAGGATCAGCCGATGCCCCGAGTTGCCATGCACGCTGAGACCGAAACGCGGCACGCTGCGTCCGCGCTTGGAGGCGAGGACGCGGGCGGTGATGCTTTCATCGCCGAGGGCTGATTCGCCGAGCTGTGCATTCGCATCCACGATGGACGTCGGATTGATCACCAGGGCCTTATTGCCATCCCTCGTCGCGACTTGAATGTCTCCATCCACCACAAAGACGTCCTTTGGCGGCAGGCCCTCTGCCCAGGCTTCACAGCCGTAGGCGAAGGACTTCGGCCCGCCTGCGGCCGGTATGGCGTCAGCAGGAGCGGGCTCCTGGGCATTTGCCTGTTCACTCGAATCGCTGAAAGTCAGCAGCAAGGCACCAACGAAAAGCAGCAGCGGAAGGACAAGATGGAGTTTCATGCGCTAGGATCAACAGCGGGGTTAAAGGCTCTCTTTCATCAACGCCAGCGCTTCCAGAGCAGTTGCCTCCTGATGAACAAGAGCGGCCAGACTGCGAGCGACGGCGACTGGGTTCTGATGCTGCCAGACATTGCGGCCAATGGCGATGCCAGCCGCGCCAGCTTTCATGGCATTCTCGACCATTTTGAACAGGCTAGCGTCATCGCCCATGGCAGCACCGCCGAGCACGACGAGTGGGACGAACGATTGCTCCACGATGGACTGAAACTCTTCTACACTGGCACCCGCGGGATACACGGTTTTCACGACGTCTGCGCCCAACTCGGCCGCCAGGCGGGTGGCGAATTTCACATTTTCCACGGTGTATTTGTCCGTCTGGCCCAGGCCGTAGGGAAGCGCCTCCACGATCACTGGAATCTCGGAGTCCAGGCTCGTGTGAATCAGGTCTGCGCAGTATTGCATGATGGCATCTTCATTCTCCGCATGAGGGTAGAGCATGTTCATCACGGCGTGTGCGCCGATCATCTCTGCCGTGTCGATGCCCCAGAGCCCGATGCTGCCCGCGCCCTTGCCGGTGGTGCGTGTGTTGTAGGCGTCGGTGCGTAGGCACACGCCCTTGCCCAGTGTGAGGTCGCTGCTGCGCATGGCCAAGCCCAGATTCATCACGTAGCAATCAACGTAGGGGTTGGTCTTTTCGATCAGGTCAAAGGGGTGCTCCATTCCGGTCACCGGGATGGCCACGGCATGGTCGATGGGCAGGATGACGGTGCGGCCGTCACGAAAGATCGTATCAAGGTTTTCTTCGCGTGTCATGATGGGGCTGATGTGTCGCGGCTGGCTCTGCCGAGCGCAAGGGACAAATGGCAAGTCTCGGACGGCTCTTGCCGCCAGCGGGTCCTGGCTCACTGGTCTGGTAATGGGACCACATTGGCGAGCTTGTCATTCCGCTGCGTTTAAGGCCCAATGGGAATCATTCGATTCACCTGAAATAGAAGCCCACGCGCAGGGCGAGCCCAACAACCCTTTCCATGACCGATCGTTACGCCCACTCCCGTCGTCTTTTTGAGCGCGCCACGCGCAGCATCGCCGCTGGCGTGAACAGTGGCATCCGCAAGATGGAGCAGCCGGTGCCGCTCTACTTTTCCCACGGCAGCGGCCCGCGCGTGTGGGATGTGGATGGCAATGAATACATCGACTTCCAGATTGGCCAGGGCGCGCTGCTTTATGGCCATGCACCGGCTGGCATGGCGGAGGCTATCGGTGCCCAAGCCAAGCTCGGCACGCACTGGGCTGCGCAGTCAGAGCTGGAGATTGAGGTGGCCGAGCGCTTGCAGGCAATGATCCCCGGTGCGGAACTGGTGCGCTTCAACAATTCGGCCACGGAAGCCGTGCTATCGGCTTTGCGTTTGGCGCGCGCACAGACAGGGCGGCCATTGATTTTGAAGTTCGAAGGCGCGTATCACGGCTGGGCGGATGAAGGTCTGGTCGGATTCGCGCCGCCAGCTGACAAGTGGGGCGATGCTGAGTCGCCGACGCGTCTGCACCCCAGCCAAGGCGTCATCCCCGAAGTGTTGGACACCTTTGTCGTCTGTCGCTGGAATGACCCCGAGCATCTGCGTCGGCAGGTGAAGAAGTATCGGGGCCAGATCGCGGCGATCATTTTCGAGCCCATCATGTGCAACACCTGCTGCATGGAGCCGGTGCCGGGTCTGATGGAAACCATCCGCGAGCTTTGTGACCACGATGGCATGTTGATGATCGCAGATGAAACGATCACGGGTTTCCGCTTCGGTCCTGGTGGTGCTCAGAAGTATCTCGGGTTCGTGCCCGACCTGACCATCCTAGGCAAGGCCATCGGCGGTGGCGTGCCATTCGCGGCTCTTGCCGGAAAGGTCTCAGCGATGCAGAAGATCATTGATGGTGCCGTCGTGCACGCGGGCACCTTGAATGGCAATCCCCTCTGCCTGGCTGCAAGCAAGTGGTGCCTCGATCACGTGCTGTCGCTTGGCGATTCGCACCCGCGTGTCGCCACTGAACTGGGTCACAAGCTGATGACAGGACTGCGTGCGCTGGCGGACCAGCACGGCATTCCTCTGCGACCGCAAGGCCCTGGGCTCGTGTTTCATGCCGTGATGCTGAAACCCGGCGCGGCGGAGGGCCCCGTCAACGACTATCGCGACTATGCGCAACGCCAAGATGCCCCCCGCTGGGCGCATCTGCGCCGCTGTCTGCTGGAAGACGGCGTGCGTGCCATCGAGCGTGGCCTATGGTTCATCAGTCTGTCTCATCGCGAGGCAGATGTCGATGATGCCTTGGCCAGGGCGGCGCTTAGCTTTGAGCGTCACGCACGTGACTGGAAGCCTGCCTGATCTGAACTGCTATGCCGAAGCGTGTTCTATTCGCCGGACTGTTTCACGAGACGCACACGTTTCTCGAAGGAACGACTGGCCTCGGCGACTTCACCATCGTGCGTGACGACGAGCTGCTGCGCTGCGCTGGCGATAGCTCGCCGATGGGCGGTGCGCTGGAGTGCGCGCAGTCCTTTGGCTGGGAGGTGCTACCTGCCGTGGACTATCGAGCCAGCCCAGGAGCGATGGTGGAAGACGCCGTGGTAAAGCTCTTCTGCGCCGAACTGCTGGCGCGTGTCACTCTGCCGCTGGATGCGGTGTATCTGGTGCTCCATGGCGCGATGGTGTCCCCCGCATTCGACGATGTGGAGGGCGAGGTGCTTGCTCAGTTGAGAGCCATGATCGGTCCTGACGTGCCCCTCTTTGGGGTCTTTGATCTGCATGCCAATTTCACCCAGCGCATGGCTGAGCTGTCGAACTGTCTGGTCGCCTATCGTGAGAATCCGCATACGGACGCGCGCCATGCTGCGTTGATTGCTGCCACGCTTTTGCAGCGCAGCTTAACCACGGGACAGGTGCCCAAGATGCATTGGCAACATCCCCCTGTGATGTGGCCCCCGACCGGCACAGCGACGGCGAGTGAGCCGATGCTTTCGCTCGAAGCCCTGGCCCGTGAGCTGGAGTCGGGCTCGACCGATCTGTGGGCAGTCAGTGTGTGCGCAGGCTTCTCGTTTGCTGACATGCCGGAGGCGGGTGTGAGTTTTGCTATTGCGAGCACTGGAAGCGAGGAGCAAGCACTCGCAGCGCTGCAACGGCTCAGTGACTTGGCCTTCGCTGAGAAAGAGAAGGGCAATGTCACTGACCCAGAGGTGGCTGATGTCTTTGCTAGGCTCGGCACTTCACTTCCAGGTCTGACGGTGCTGGTGGAGGCCTCGGACAACATCGGTGGTGGGGCTCCTGGCGATGGCACAGGATTGCTGCGTGCACTGGTCGAGAGACGGGTGACGAACGCCGCGATCTGCATCAACGACCCTGCGGCTGTGCAGCAGCTGCAAGCTCTCAATCTTGGTCAAATGATCACCTTGAACATCGGCGGACATGTCAGCCGCCTTGATGCAGGCCCGCTGCCACTCGCGGTCGAGCTGATCCGGCTCGGTGAAGGGAAGTTCGAACTCGAGGACAAGCAAAGCCACCTCGCCAGCATGAGCGGTGATCATTTCGACATGGGCTCCTGCGCGGTGGTGCGTCATGGAGAATTGACGATTTTGCTGACCAGCATCAAGACGCCGCCTTTCGATCTCGGTCAGTGGCGCAGCCAGGGTATCGAGCCCACGGCGCTGTCTGTCATCGTGGTGAAAGCTGCTGTGGCGCATCGACGTGCTTATGACACCATTGCCGCGCGCATGTTCTGGGTGGACACGCCGGGGCCATGCACCAGCAACTTGAAGACCTTGCCGTATCGCAAGGTTCGCCGTCCTCTTTACCCGCTCGATTCATGAATCATCCGCTTGTCTCCTATCCCTGCGATCCAGATACGCCCACGTCGCATCTGCCCTTCAGCCCTAGCGTGGTGGTGGGAGAGCTGATCTTTGTCTCAGGCCAGGCCAGCGTGGATGAAACGGGCAAGATCATCAGCGACAGCTTCGAGGGTGAGTTCCGTCGCTCGGTGGAGAATCTGCGCAAGGTGCTGGAAGCCGCAGGTAGCGATCTAGCGCATGTCGTGCAGACACGGAACTATGTGCGCGACGCGGATGATGTGCCGCTCTTCAATACCCTGTATCGCGAGTATTTCAGCGCCCCCTTCCCAGCGCGTACCACCATCACCAACTGCCTGCCACCAAGCCTGCGCTACGAGATCGAGGCGGTCGCTGTGCATCGGCGTTAAGCAAGGCCATGAATCCCATGTCTCCCTTTCATTTCGATCATCAGGACATCTGGATCTTCGGCGGCGCTGGCTACCTGGGGCGTACTGTGATCTCTCTGCTCGCCACGCTGGAAGCCCAAGTGCTATGCGTGGATCTGGAGGATCGTGCCCACCTCGCCGTGAATGAGTTGAACCTGCAAGCCCGCGTCACCCCTGCCACGCTGGATGCCACCGACGTGGCGGCGGTGGAAGCCTTTGTGAAGGCACAAGTAGCGGCCCGTGGGGTGCCAAAGGGCGTGGTCTTCATGACGTATGCCAGCACTGCAAAGCGGCTGGAAGACCTGACGTCGGACGACTTCGATCGTGTGAATCATGGCAATCTCACGGCCACCTTCATACTCGCACGTGCGGTGGCCAATGCGATGAAGGACTGTGGCAAAGGCAGTCTGGTGCTGTTCGCCAGCATGTATGGCACCGTCTCGCCCGACATGCGTGTGTATGAGCCGCCCATGAGCCCCAATCCGGTCGAGTATGGCGTGGGCAAGGCAGGCGTGCAGCAGATGGCGCGCTACCTGGCCGTGCACTACGGCAAGAGTGGCGTGCGCTGCAATACCATCTCGCCTGGCCCATTCCCGAACCCCCACATTCAGCGTGAACAGCCGGAGTTCGTCGAGCGGCTGTCGCAAAAGGTGCCACTGGGCCGTGTCGGACAGGCACCGGAGATCGCGGGTGCGGTCGCCTTTCTGCTCAGTGATGCGTCTAGCTACATGACTGGCCAAAACCTAGCCGTGGATGGCGGTTGGACTTCTTGGTAACATCACCCTTGCCCCATGATCATCGACTGCCATAATCACATCGGAGCGGACATGCTCTTCTACCTGCACGGAGATTTTCCGTATGCGCAGCAGCTCGTGGACATGACCCGGGTCGGTGGCTCGCTTGGCATCACACACTGGGTCGTCTTTCCCTTTGTCTCATATGCGGCGATGGACGTGACGAAGTTTCGCAGCGGCGAGGTTGGGTTCGGCAACGGCCTCGAAACCGTCCCCTACGCCTTCGAGAATCGCCGCATGTTGGAGGAGTGCTATCAG
>CAXNNN010000134.1:0-8179 GCA_964203095.1 Verrucomicrobiaceae bacterium
GCCAGCGCCACGCCATCCAGCTCGCGCCGTGGGGGCATGTTGCTGGCGCAGATCCCGCCGCAGCCCGGCATTAGCCCCGGCCAGAACCCGAACACCATCCGCCCCATCACGCCACCCGGTGGCAGCCGCAATCCGCGTGTCGGACGGCCCGCAGGTAGCCCCGGTCCCGTCTCCGCACCGACCCTTGATGGTCAACCGCCCGCCTCGGGCCTGAATGGGGCTCCGCCGCCGCCTCGGCCGATGATCGCGGAACAGCCGCAGCAGCCCGAAGCCCCTGTCTTCAGCAACGACGATGGCGAGCTGATCGACCTGACCATGATCAATGTGCCCATGCCACAGATCCTTCTGCTGTATGAGGACCTGACCGGCAAAAAGGTGATCCGCGACATCAATGTGGAAGCGGTCACCTTCACGCTCGAAACCACAGGCAAGCTGCCCAAGTCGAAGGCCATCGAGTATATCGAGAAGAGCCTACTGCTCAACGGCTACGCCTTCATTCCCGCAGGCGAGGACATGGTGAAATTCATCAATGTCGCCGCGCTCAAGGTCGGTCCCGAGCGCCCGATCATCTACTCCACTGACAAGCTGCCGACCTCTGGCGAAGCTGTGGTGACCTACGTGCAGCCGCTGCAATTCCTGGACCCCGAGGACCTCAAGAAGAGCCTTGGCGAACTGGTGCCCCTGCACCCTTACGGCGTGCTTACCGCGCTTCCAAACTCGCGTGGCATCGTCATCACCGAGAACAGCAACACCATCCGCTACATCTTGGAACTGCTGGTGCACATGGACGTGGAACCCTCGCGCACCGAGAAGCGCAGCTTCCAACTCACCCGCGCCTCGGCTGAAGACGTGGCCGAAGCCCTGGCTGAAATCTTGGACCTGGAAGGCAAGAGCAAAAACGGCAGCACCGGCGGTAGCAACGCACCAACCGCGAACGTCCCGCAGCCAAACCCTGGAGCGATCCCCAACCAACCCGGTTCGGGAGTTGCTGCCGCACAAACTCGCACGGGCGTCTATGGCAGCGCCCCCCAAGCCTCTGCTGCCCCCCCCAAGCTGGTGCCAATCCCGCGCACCAACAAGCTGATGGTCATCGCTCGTCCTGTGGACCTAGATTACATCGGCGGCCTGATCGAGGAGCTGGATGGTGCCGCCGAGCTTCGCAACTTCGTCAGCCGCACCCTGAAGTATCAAAATGCGACCGACCTTCTCCAACTGCTAGGCGATGCCTTGCAGCGCATCTCCGACGAGGGCGGCTCTGGCTCCGGTAGCGGCAGCAATGGCAGCATCATCGGCAGCAATGGCAACAACAGTTCCAACAACAACCGCACCACGGGCAACTTCGGCTCCAACAACAGCAGCGGTGGCCTCGGCTCAAACAACAGCAGCTTTGGCTCGGGCAGCAACGGCTTTGGTTCCGGCAGCGGCGGCGGCGGTTCCTTCGGCGGTGGTGGCGGTGTCGAATCGCTGCGCCAGAATGGTCCTCCGCAGTCGCTCGTGCTCGGCAAGACCCTCGTCATTGCGGACCCTATCCAGAACGAAATCTTCGCCAGCGGGCCGCCTGAGCACCTGGAGACCATCAACCAAATCATCGACGAACTCGATACCCGGCCGAAGTCGGTCATGCTCAGTGTGGTCATCGGCTCACTCAGCATTGGCGACAACAAGGACTGGGGCATCGACTACCTCTTCCGTCCGACTGAGGTCCGCTACAACGGCGTGAACGGCACCGTCGCAGGCACTTCGAAGAACCGCGTTGGCCTCGGCCAAAGCATCACGGACACCAGTACTATCGATGACTTGGCTGGCCTGGCAGAGAATATCCCCAGCGGCGTCCAGTTCTTTGGCACGATTGAGGACCAAGTCGCTGTCGCCATTAGCGCGCTGAGCACGAACTCCGACTTCAAGGTGCTCTCCCGCCCCACACTTTACACGATGAACAATGTGCCTGCCTCCATTGAGACCGGCCTCAAGGTCCCCGTGCCCACCTCCACGCAGAGCAGTTTCAGCGGTGGCTCTGTCGATCCGACCACGGGCAATAACACCTCCGGCTTCATCTCCAACATCGCCTACCAGGATGTGCAGCTGCGCCTGGATGTCGCCCCGCTAATCAACTCCGACGACGAGATCACGCTGAAAGTGAAGCAGGTGAACGCCGACATCGCCGGCTCCACGACGATCAGCGGCAACAGCATCCCGAACATCAGCAATCAAGGCCTGGAAACGACGGTCATGGTCAAGAACAACGCCACCGTCCTACTCGGCGGCTTGATCACCGAGACCCTGGACAAGGAACGCGGCGGCATCCCCGGCCTGCGGAACTTGCCCGTGCTGAAGTATATCTTTGGCTCCATGAAGGAAGTCAAAAATCGTCGTGAACTGCTCGTCTTCATCCAGCCTCGAATCATCAATGGCGAAGGCGACATGCCCGTGAACTACCAGGACGCCCCCGGCGCATCACCGCTGAGCGACGACATGCATCGCTTCATGAAGCAGGAGAAAACCGACCCTTCGCATGACGAGAAAAACATCAAGCGCACCAAGCTGGGCCGTTTGATTCAGAAGCTGTTTAATTGATCACCCGCCCACGCGCCAGCCATGCGCGTTGCACACCTCCAGCGAGCGGCTCTGCACCACGCGCTGGAGGGAGGTAAACTTCTCTGCTACGGACCCATCGAAGTCGCTGGTGATCTCGAACTCCATCGCCAGTCCTGGCGTGCCGCGATACTCTGCCTTCACGCTGCGCACCTGCGCGGCGTCCACCAAGCTAGCCAGCGCGGCATGCACGCTGTCCTTGAGTGCCTCGGCAATTTCCAGGGCCTGCGGCTGGTGCGAGCGATCAATGCTCACCACGGTGGCAACACGGAATCCGCCGGTTAAGCAGACGGCATCCGTTAGCAGAAACCGCTGCGTCGTGTAGGTGCGGAAGGCCCCGCCGAGCTGCACCAACTGCACAAACTCAGGCGTGATGTTCACCACCTTGCCAAAGGTGCCGTCACTCAGTAGCACCCAGTCGCCTTCCTTGCACGGGAACCAGGGATCCCCCGGAATGTGTGGGTGCGAGTTCATGCCCACGAGCTGCGTGATTGGCAGCCGCAGCACCGAGTCCTTCAGCGCTGGATTGGTCAGTTCCGTGAACATGTTGATGGCCTTCACCTGCCAAGGAATGCCATTGATCACCAGCCGCTCGCCCTCGCGCACCTCGCCCAAATTCATCAGCAACCGGGCCTGACGATAGAATCTTGGCAGGCCATTTTTCGCCGCCAGCACTAGCGCCAGCAACGCGATCAAACTGAGGCCGAGGAGCAACCAATCGCCTCGCGCATAAAACACGGTTAACACCCCAAGCGTCGAGAGCACGAAGGCAAACACGTGAAACGCGATGTCCACCACGCGTGCGACAAAGGGCCGCTGAGGATCATTCGCGTTCCATGGCAAGCGCTTGAATAGCCAGCGCTGCAACGCCCGCCAACTGGCGAAGACGCCAAACGCCACCAGCACGGCCAGCACCACATTCCACCAGCGCGACAGGAAAAAGGTGCCGGTCGCCTGCGACAGCAGTTGCACGATGGTCTTGCGCTTCGCCAGCGTCTCCTTCAACCGATAGTCGAGCACCTTCACGCTGCCCTCTGTTTCGAGCAGATGATTCCGCCACTTCTCCAGCGTGCTTTGCAGCGTCTTGATCAAGGCCGCTTCCGGTGAACCGTTTGCGGGCTTCTTCGGCAGCACCGCCAGCATCTGCTCGGCATTCCGCACGGCAGCCGCTGCCAGCTCGGCGCGGCGTTGCTCAAAGGCGAGATCACCCCGCAACTGCTCAATGACGCGTGGCTGCTCCGTCGCCGATTTCAGCTCATGCACGAGCGGCTCCAGCAGTTCAGTGAACTCGGAGGTCAGGTCGAACTTCGCATTGTCCTTCCGCTGATCAAACTCCCTCACCTCCAAACCCGTGGCAATGGTTTCAAAGTCGCGCTGCGCCTGATTCAGCCGCCCTTGCAGGGCTTCCACCTCCTTCTTCGCAGCCTCTTTAGCACCCTCATTCTCCCCCGCTTGGAGTCGGCGGTTCTGCGTCTCTAGCTGCGTGCGCAGCGAAGCCATGGTCTCCACCAACGCGCGCAGCGTCCCCAGATTCGCCGGCTCAGGCACCGAGGTGACGGGCGGCGTTTGCGCCAGCAAGCAAACCGGCAACAGCAGCGCAAGGAGATAGCGTTTCATGACCGATGAGTAGCACAGTGCGCGGATGGGGAGCAAGGACGCCCTACTCCACCACCATCTCCCCCTTCATCACCAGCCAGTGACCAGGGAAGGTGCAGATGAAGGGATACTTGCCCGGTGAATCGGGGGCTATGAACCTGAGCGTCTGGCTCTCGCCTTGATTGAGCAACTTCGTCGCGTGCAGGATTTTGGGTGAGTCGGGCACGAAGCCTTTCTTCAGGCCTTCCGCGTCCTTGGCCATCTCATTGCCTGCGAGCCCGATCTCATCCGCCGCACCAGGTTGCACGATGACGAGGTTGTGCGCGGTCACGTCGGGATTGTCGAAGACCAGCTTCACGGCCGATTTCGCCCTCACGCGGAACTCGCGATTCGTGAACAGCATTCGCTCGGGGATCGTGCTCACCGTGATGGTCTGCACACCCGGCTGTGCATCGAAGGGATCGGGCGTCTCGGTCTTCTTTTTCTTCTGGCCAAACACTGCCTTCTTCGGCTCGCTGTCCTTCAAGAACTTCTCCAGCTCAGGATGCTTCGCCGCGAAGGCCGCATTGTTGAACCACAAGGGCTTCAGCGTGTGCGAATCCAGCGCGGTGCGCAGCGCATAGGTGAGGTATTCGTCCATCGGGTGCTTCAACAAATCGAGCGCCGCTTCGAGGGCGAGCGGGGTGCCGATGTAACTCGATGCAATGGCGGCTTCCAGGCGGACGAGACCACTGGGGTCGTTTGCGACACGCTCCAAGTAATGGGTCTCAGCGGCAAGCTTTTGATAGGACTGACGCATCGCCCTTGCAGCAGCAGCTCGATAGACAGGGTTCTTGGAACCCAGCAGTGCAATGAGAAGGCCAAAATCGTCGCCGCCTTGAATGCCCTGCGTCACCCATAATGCTTCAAGCATGTTTTGATCTGAGTTGGGTAGATTGACATCCTCACTCTGCATTGCCTGAACGATTTTATCTTTATCCCTCCCCCGCAACTCCGCCCGCACTAAATACCGCGTCCTCGCATCATCACTCTTCAGCAACTCCAGCAGCTTTTCCACCGGCTCGCCCGCGATCTTCACCGGCTCTCGCAGTGGTGCGCCTTTCTTGGTGATACGCCAGATGCGGCCGCTCTTTTTGTCGCGCCGCGTGTCGCGCAGCGAATACTGCATGTGGCCCTTCACGGGGTTATACCAGTCGGCCACGTAGAGCGCGCCGTCGGGGCCGCAGCGGACATCGACGGGGATGAAGCTGAGGTTCGTGCTTTGCAGGAGCTGGCCCACCTTCTTCTCCTCGAAGTGCGTGTCCTTCTCCACCCACTCGTGCAGCTCGATCTCGTTGGTGGGTTTGTAGCGCGCCTTGGCGAAGTGGTTGTGGAACTCTTTGCCCCAGTGCGCGTTGTGCAGGAACTCATGACCGCAGGTGCCGCTGTAGGCGGGGAAGTAGGCACCCGCAGGCACATGCTGATCGGGATAGGTCGGGTTCAACGCATGAACCGCCTCCGCAAAGATGGGATGGCTGCCGACATGAAAGCCCCAGTCATCGAAGGTCAGGCCCCAGGGGTTCGTGCTCATGTAGGAGCCAAAGGCTTGCAATCGGTGCGTGTGGGTGTCGTAGCGGAAGAACGATGAGTCGCGGGCGCGCACAGGGCCATAGGGTGTCTCCACCTGGCTGTGATGGAAGATGCTCTCGCGGAAGATGAGCGCGCCATCAGGCGTCCACGCGAAGTCATGCAGCGCGTGATGGCTATCCTCCGTGCCGAAGCCGCTGAGCAGCACCTTCTTCACATCGGCCCGGTCATCGCCATCGGTGTCCTGAAGGTAGATGAGGTTCGGCTGCTCAGAGCAATACACGCCGCCCTTGCCATCGAGTTCAAAGCTGAGCGGGATCTGCAAGTGATCGGCCCAGACCTTGCACGAGTCTGCGCGGCCATCGCGGTTGGTGTCCTCCAGAATGAGAATTTTGTCCTGCGGCTCCTGGCCGGGCACGACCTGTGGATACGTCACCGAGGTGCTCACCCACAAGCGCCCACGCGCATCCCACCGAATACTGATCGGCTTCACGAAATCAGGGAAGTCCTCCTCGCTCACGAAGCAGTTCACCTCGAAGCGAGGGTCAATCTTGAAGGCCTTCAACTCGTCCGCTGCGCTGAGCCATTCGTTGATTGGACGGTCACCTGTGATGGCAGGGAGTGGATCCAAGGCGGCATCCAAAGTAGCCTCGTTGCGCAGCAACGGGTCCGCCGCACCCGAGTCGCGGCGCGACTCGGCTACTTGATGAATCAACGCATCGCGATTTGCCACCATGCCCTCCAGCTTCTTCAGCTCGCCAGGGAAGTTCACCACGCCATACGGTTCCTTGCGTCCGCCGGTGATGTAGTAGCCATTGAGCGGCCGATAGCGACGGAAGAACTGCTTGTCCTTCTCTTCCACCACAGCGCGCACGTTCGGATTTACCTCGGGCGCTGTTTCCTGGAGCAGACCCTGGTAGAGCGCAACAGCGAAGGCGGTGTAGCCTGCGTCGTTCAGGTGGATGGCGTTGTCGTCAAAATGGCGCGCCGAGAGTGGTGATTCCAGGGCGGTGAAGACATCGACAAAACCCACCTGCTCCGCCTCCGCCACGCGCTTCATCGCTTCGCTGTAGGCCTTGATCTGGACGTTCAGCTTCTCATGCGGACGGGTCACCGGTGTGGGCGACACGAGCACGATTCTGGGCGCGGACGTGCCATTGTAGCGATGGCTTTTCAGCTCGATCAAGAACCCCTTCAGCAGCGCCTCGAACTCCGGCACCGCAGCCAAACCTTTGAACGATTCATTGAACCCAAACGCCGCGAGAATGACATCCGCCCTCTGCTCAGCTAGGTGATGGTGCAAATCGCCAAAGTCATCCGGGCGTGGTCGCAGTGTGATCTCGTCGGCGCTCCACGCGAGGTTGCGCAGGGTGATGCCCTCCTTGGCGAAGCGCTGTTGCAGCATCGCTTCAAACTGCCCATGGCTACTCATGCGCTCAAACAGCGTGTTGCCGATCAGCACGATGCGTTGCTTCGGCTTAACCTCCAGCGGGAGCTGGGCCTGAACGACCGAAAGCGAGACAAGTAGGCAAGAATAAATCCACTTCATCATCGCCGAGGTTTAGCAGACGCTGCCGAATCCGGCAAGGGAAGGACGACCGAATGATCCTGAATCCAAGTTTGTCTGTCACAGCCAATCACTTTCTGCCATAGTATCGGCATCTCATGATCGCGCGTTCGACCATCGTTTTGCTACTTTGTTTGGCCAGCGCTCAGGCTCAGCTCGTGCGACACGCGAATACAACCATCAAGCTCCCCTCAGAGCCAGTGTTGTTCTCTGGCTACACCACGGAGAATGCACTGGGCACGCTGAGCTTCAGCGGAGGCCCCTTGTTCGTAGCCTCACCACCGGGCGAGACGAATCGGCTGTTTGTGGTGGAAAAGAATGGCCGAGTGCAAGTCATCACGAACCTGAGCACCACGCCGGTGAAATCTGAGTTCCTGAGCCTCAGCGCCGTCACGGGCTACGGAGGCTTCACCGACGACGGCGAGTGCGGATTGCTCAGCCTCGCCTTCCACCCCAACTACGCGACGAATGGCGAGTTCTTCGTCTTCTACAGTGTCTGGCAGTCAGGTCGGTTGTATCAACGCATCGCCCGGATGCGGGTGATGGCGGCGAATCCCAATCGCGCTGACCACACGTTCATTCAGCCCCTGATCACGCAACTCGATGATGCGGGCAATCACAATGCGGGCACGATTGCCTTCGGGCCCGACGGTTACCTTTATATCTCCGTCGGCGACGAGGGCGGTGGTGGCGACACTTACAACAACGGGCGGTTCATCGACAAAGGCTTCCACAGTGCCATCCTGCGCATCGACGTGGACAGGAAGCCTGGCAGCTTGGTGCCGAATGCTCACGCGCAAACGTCGCCGCAGTATCCCAGCGCGGTTCACGCAGGCACCTACACTATACCGCCAGACA
>CAXNNN010000135.1:0-8139 GCA_964203095.1 Verrucomicrobiaceae bacterium
ATCACACACTATCGCTCCCCAGCATGGCAAGCTTGCAGAGCAAAAGATTTGCCGAGATGCGCGAGGGCGATGAAGGTAGCGCCATGAACCTCCTGGCCCGCTCTCTCACACTCAGCTTCTGCCTCGTGACCACGATCACCCTGCGGGCAGATGAGTTCGAAGATTCGCTCACCGCCGCCTTGAAGGCCTACAAGGAAAACAAGATCGACGACGCCAGCACCGCGCTGCAAAACGCCACGCGCATCATCGCAGAAAAGTCAGGTGAGAAGCTGGAAGAGGTGCTGCCCAAGACCATCGGAGCCTGGACCCGCGGTCGGCTGGAGACCCAAAGCCTGGCCAGCGCCGGCGGCGGCACCACGACCAAGGTGAACTACAAGAAGGGAGACAAGGAAAAGGGCACCGAGGAGCGCATCAGCGTCAATGTCACCGCCGACTCCCCCATGCTCATGCAAGTGGCCGCCTTCCTGAAAGCCCCTGCACTCGGCTCCCTGCTGGGCCAGAAGACCAAGCAAATCGGCGACTACTCCGGCATGTATATCAGCAAGGAAGGCATCCTGCAGTTCCCCGTGAACGAGCGCTACATGGTCATCATCCAGGGCAAAAAGATCCCAGAAGACCAGCTCATGATCATCGCCAAAGGCATCAATGCCGACTTGCTCAAGGGGATGAAATAAAAACGCAGCTGCATCCCTTATCTCAACTCAACTAGCTGCGGATCAGTCCGTGGTATAGGGGTAGCCCGTTGGGAAGGAGCCCTTGACCTCCGCGCCCCAGAAGACACGCACACCGAGCAAGCCAGTCCACTGCTCTTCACCGCCCAAGGTGGAATACTCCAAGCCGCCCATCAGCTTCAGCTTGTTGCCATAGATGTAGTAGTTGGCACCCACGTAGCCCGCCTGATATAGGCCCCCTTTGCCCAGGCCCACAGTCCGCTCATAGCGACGTTGGGCGCTGATGCCCTCGCTGCCATTCGAGGTCGCTACTTGGTAGCGGCCCACAACTTGCAGCTTGTCGGTGACGAAGTAGCCAGGTTGCAGATTCACGCCAAAGACATCCCCACTCTCACTGCCGAAACCATAGAGCAGTTCCGTGATCAACGACGCCTTCCCGCTGCGAACGGATAGGCTCGTGGCCAGACCGTTGTCGAAGTGGTTGAAGATCGTGCTGTCCTCATTGCTGTCGCTGTAGAGATACTCCAGACGCCAGTCGGCTGAGTCCGTGCCCAGAGTCTCCTTCAAATCATAGCCGATCTGTGCGATGAAGGATGTGCCCTCAATATCGCTAAACTCCTCGCTCAGCTCGTTCCTTGGGCCATTGCTAAAGACGCCCGTGTAATAGTTGAACTTGCCCAGCTTGCCGGTGAAAGCCACGCCCGGCGTGTAATCAGGGCGGAATTGGTTCAGCAGAGCACTGCGCTCCAGGTAGTTGTGGTAGCGGCTGCTCGTCGCCCAGTCATAGCTGAAGCGTGGCTTCTGCTTGCCAGCGATGATAGAAAAGGCATCGCTTGGCTTCCTCCATTGCAGATACAACTCCGTGAAGCCATTGTAGAACGGGTCAAAATCACTGCCGCTCACCATCTCGCCCTTCAGCGTGAAGTCGCTGAACAGCTTCGCCTCCATGCCCAGGCGGAAACGACGGTCCTCCCAGCCCTCACCGCTCGTGGTATCCGACTCTGACCAGTGAGACTGGCCATGGTAGCGACCGGTGATACGCAGCTCTTGCAGCACTGGATGGTCCTTGTCTTCATACAGCTTGGTCATGCCCCAAATCTGGTCGAAGACAGAAGCTTCCTTTGGCGCAACGGCAGCTTCCAAAGCAGTCTTGCCAGCCGTCGGGGCAGCGGCCTGGGCCCAAACCGCTGTCGCAAGCACGAGAGCAGCCGGGAGTGTATGGATCCATTTCGTTCGTGCAGTCATTTGGGCGATAGCATTACGCAGGCGAAACGCCGGTTAGTCCACCAAAAGCACGTGCGACTGCTCGCCATTTGATTGCTAGCGGCTCGCTCCCAGGTCACCCAGGGCTTTCAACAACAGATACTGCGCCGCATTGTGCGCCGTCACAGCGTTCAAGTAGTCCGTGCGGGCACGCGTCAGCTCCTGCTCAGCGAGCACGGTTTCCAAGACGATGCCCACGGCGAACTCCTGCCGCTCGTGCGTCAGCTTGTTGTTCTCCTCGGCCGCTTTCACGCCTTCACGCGCAGCCTCGACTTGCTTGGCCAGGGCTTTGGCTTGCTCGTTCGCCGCCACGACTTCAGCCACGATGGCTTCTTTGATTTGTGCCTGCTCCAGCTCGGCCTGCTTCAGCCGCGCATTCGCGGAACGCGTGCGTCCCTTGTCGAACAAGCCACCCGCACCGATCTTCCACGACAGGCCGACGAAGTAGTCCTCGCTATCCTCCATGCCACGCGTGCGGCTGCCAGTGCCGCCATCCAGTCCACCACCAAAGACCTGCGCCGTCAGCGTGGGCACCCAAGGGCCTTTCACAGCAGCATCGCGCTCATGCCGTGCTGCCGCCAAGGCCGCGAGCTGCTGGGCAAGTTCTGGCCGCTGCGCCAGCGCCTTCTCGGTCAGCACTTTCACGTTGGAGGAGGTGCTCACCAGCGTCAGCACGCGTGGCTCACCTTCGCTGGCGCGCAAGGTCACGGACGGATCAAGCCGCAGCATCGCGGCGAGTTGCACACTGGCCTGCTGCACCGCGCCTTTCGCCTTTTCCAGATCGAGCTGATTGCGCCGCGTCTGCACATCCACGCGCAGTGCATCGCCTTTGAAGGCCACGCCTGCGGCCACGGCATTCGCCACCTGCTTGCCATAGCTCTGCGAGATCTTCACCGCCTCGTCCGCCACCGCGACCAAGGCCTGAGCCCGCACCAGCTCGAAGTAAGCTGCGGCCGCCCTTGCCTGCGTGGCAAAGCGCTGGGCCACGATGTCTTTGTCCGCCGCGACGGCCTGCTGCTTCGCCGCCAACCGCTTGTAGATCGCCTCGCCCAGATTCAAATCCAGCGCCGCCGTTCCACCGAGGGCCGTGCTGTTCTTCGACACATCGAAGACATTCCCGCCCACCTCTTGAATCGCGCCCTGGTGGTTTTCGTAGCCGATGCCCACGCTCAGCGTCGGGATGAACGCCAGCACACGCTGCTGCTCGTTGCCGCGTGCTTCCTCAAGCTTCTGCTGCGCGAGCTGGACCTCGATCGCATTTGCTCCGGCGAGGCGCAGTGTCGTGGGTAGGTCGATGGGCTCGTCGGCCTTGGCCACGGAGAGCACAAAGAACACAAAGGTGAGAATCCGAACTTTCATGGCTTGATCGTCACAGGTTGCTTGTCCACCAGCGCCACCTTGTCGGGCAACAGCACCGTCGTGTCTTTGTCGATGCCGGTGAGCACTTCGACATTCGCTCCGTCACTGAAGCCAAGGGTGATGGCAGTCTTGGTAGCCTTGCCGTCGACGTGCTTGAAGACGAAGGCAGCAGTCTTTTCCATCACGAGGACAGTGACGGGGATGAGCAGCGTGTTCTCGTGCTTCTCGACGGCGATCTTGGCTATCGCATACATGCCGGGGCGCAGCTTCAACTCGGGGTTCTTCAGATCTGCCTCGGCAAGCATGGTGCGCGTGGCAGGATCGAGGGCGTAGGCGATGCGGGAGATCGTGGCTTCGACCGGTGCGGGACCCGTGGCATCAATCGCGGCCTTCACCGGCTTGCCGACCTGCACCAGCGAGGTTTCCATCTCCGTGACGGGAATCTGCAATCGAATCGTGCGGGCATCGACAATGTCCACCACTTGGCTAGTGCCAGCGTTCACCAGCGCACCGGGATCGACGTGCCGCGCAGTAATGATGCCATCGAATGGCGCGGTGATCTTCGCATAGCCGAGCATGACCCGTGCGTGCTTAGCGTTGGCTTCCACCACGTCGAAGGCCGCCTTGGCCTTGTCCAGCTCGGCCTTCGCCTTGTCGAGCATCTGCGGCAGGATCAGATCGGGCGAAGACTGCCGCGCCTTGACCAAGCGCTCGTATTCCTGCTGCGCGAACAGATACGCCGGCTTCAGCGCCACGGCCTCCGCCTCATACTTCACCAAATCCGTCTCCAGTTCCGGCACCTCGATCTCCGCCAGCACCTGGCCCACCTTCACCGCATCGCCCTTATCGACGCTGATCGTCTTGAGATAACCCGTGACCTTCGCGTGCAGCACCGCCTGCTGCCAAGGCGCGAGTGTGGCTGGCAACGACACCCAACGATAAATGGTGCCGGTGGTGGGCTTGGTGGCGGGAAGCTCAAGGGCGAGAGCGGCCGAGGCGAACAGGCTGAGGACAACAAGGAGTCGCATGATGAAAGGAGGCGGGGTTAGGCAGTGGCTTCGTCAGGCTCTAGAGAAGCGCTTTTGGCATGTGGGCTCGCCAGCAGCGCATACACCGCTGGCAGCACGAGCAAGGTCGCGACTGTCGCCAGCGCGAGGCCGCCAATCGTGGCAATCGCCAGCGGGCTGGTTTGGCTTTTCGCGAGCGCCATCGGGATCATGCCCGCGATCATGGCGAGGCTGGTCATCAAAATCGGACGCAGGCGCGTTGTCGCTGATTCGAGGGCGGCATCGCGTTTGTTCAGGCCGGTGAGTTGAGCACGATGCGCGAAGGTGACGAGCAGGATGGCATTCGCCACAGCGACACCGACAGCCATGATCGCGCCCATGAAGCTTTGGATGTTGAGCGTGGTGCCGGTCAGCATCAGTGCGAATACGACGCCGAGCAACGCTGCAGGAACTGTGGTCAGCACGATGATGGCTAGGCGCACGCTCTGGAAGCTGGCAACGAGCAAGAGAAAGATGGTGACGATGGCGATGAGCAGGCCGGTTTGCAGACCGCTTTGCAATTCCTTCATCGGTGGCACCTGGCCACGTAGCGTGACATTCATACCAGCGGGCGCGGGACTGTCGGCGATGACCCTTTCGACCTGCTTCGCGATGCTGCCGAGCGGCTGGTCGTGCAGGTTCGCGGTGATCGAGACCGTGCGCGCCATGTTGTAGCGGTCGTATTGACCGAGGGTGCTGCCCTCGCTGACCTTGGCGATGTTGCGCAGTGGCACGGCGCTGCCGTGGTGGCTGGTGACGGGCAGATTGCGCAGGTCTTCCAGGCCCTTCATCAGGGTCTGCGGCACCTGCACTTGCAGGCTCATGCTCTGGCCAGTCTTCGGATCGGCGTAGTAGTTCGGGACGGTGAAGCGGCTGCTCGCCGTGGCGGCAACGAGGCTGCGGGTGGCATCGCTCATGGTCACGCCGAGCAGGCCTGCGCGCTCGCGGTCGATATTCACATCCACGCTCGGATAATCGAGCGTCTGGCTGAACTGCACATCACGCAGGTGCTTCAACTCGGCCAGCTTATCCATCAGCAGCGTGGCGTGCGCACGGCTGGCAGCGAAGTCCTTGCCACTGACCGCGACTTCGATCGGCGTGGGCGAACCCAAGGCCATCACCCGGCTTACGATGTCGGCGGGTTCAAAGGAAAACTGCACATTGGGAAACTCGACTTTGAGCCGTGCCCGTAGTTTCTCGCGCAGCTCGGCGATGGGCATTGAGCCGGGCTTCAGTTGGACTTGCAGCGTGGCTTCCTCGGTACCGCTGTTCCATTGATGGATCAGATTCACCGGGTAGTTCGGCGCATGAACGCCGACCAAGCCCATGCTGGTCGCGATGGGTGACTCTTCGTTGATGATGGCCAGCGTGCGCGTGGCGATCTGTTCGGTGGTTTCGAGTCGCGTGGCGGTCGGTGCGCGCAAACGAAGCTGAAGCTGCCCGGCATCAATCTGCGGGAAGATCTCGGTGCCCAGGAAGGGAACGATGGCGCTGATGGCAAGGCCGACGCCGATGAGGTAGGCGGGAACGAGAAGGTGGCGCGTGGCAAGGCTGGGCAGGAAAAGCCAGCGCAGCGCGCTCGGCGATATCGCGAGGGAACTCGCCGTTTTTTTCGGCTGCCTGTGCCACCAGATGCTGAGCACCGGGACCAGCGTGCTGGAGAGCAAATACGACACCACCATGGAAAAGCCCACGGCAAGCGAGAGCGGCAAGAACAAGGCTTTGGCTGCGCCAGTCATGAAGAAGCTAGGCACGAACACGGCGAGGATGCACAGCATGGACAGCGAGCGCGGGCCGATGGTTTCCTCCGACGCATCCAAGACAATACGGCGCAGGCTGTGACCGCCGCCTTGCTTCATGCGACGGTGGATGTTCTCGATCTCCACCGTCGCTTCATCGACGAGAATGCCGACCGCGAGCGCGAGTCCACCGAGCGTCATGAGGTTGATCGAGTAACCGCCGATCCATAGCGCCAGCACCGCCGCCGCGAGGGCGATGGGAATGGTCAGGACGACGATGAACACGCTGCGCAGATCACGCAGGAAGAGGAGCACCATCAGGCCGGTGAGGCAGGCACCGAGGATGCCTTCCTTCACAAGGTCTTGGATCGCGCGGATGATCCAGGGGCTCTGGTCGAACTCGAAGGTTACGTTGATGTCCTCCGGGCACGCGGCTTTGAACTTGCCCAGGTTGGCTTTTACCAGCTCAACCACAGACAACGTGGATGCATCGCTGCGCTTCGTGACCGGCATGTAAACCGTGCGTTTGCCGTTCACGATGGCGATGCTGGTCACAAGGTCGCTGCCGTCGGTCACCTCGCCCACATCCCGCACAAAGACCGCGCCTTGGTCCGTGACCTTCAGCGGCACCGCGGCGAGGTCCTGGATGTTCTTCACCACCGCGTTCGTCGGCACGATGGGATAGCTGCCTAGCAACGCGAGATTACCGCTGGGGCTCATCGTGTTCGCCTCGGTCATCGCCTTCACCACATCGTCCGGCGACAAGCCGTAGGCGCGCAGGCGGTCCGGTTTCACGTTGATTAAGATGGTACGCGCGCTGCCGCCGAACGGGGGGGGTGCCGACACGCCCGGTAGCGTGGCGAAGAGCGGTCGCACCATGTTCAGCGCGGCATCCTGCATCTGGCCGACGGTGCGATTCGGGTTCTCCGTCGAGAAAACAAGATTTCCTACCGGAACACTGCCCGCATCGAAGCGTGTAACGAACGCGCCTGGCGTGCCTGGTGGCATGAAGGACCGCGAGCGGTTCACATACGCAATCGTCTCCGACAGTGCCGCCGGCATGTCCGTGCCCGGATGGAACTGCAGCTTCATGATCGAAGCGCCCTGAATGTTCTTCGACTCCACATGCTCGATGCCCGCGATGTAGAGGAAATGATACTCGTAGTAGTAGGTCAGGTAGCCTTCCATCTGCGCCGCATCCATGCCGCCATACGGCTGCGCGACGTAGATCGTGGGAATGCCCAGCGGCGGGAACACATCGCGCGCCATCCTTTGCACGGCGATCCATGATCCCAAAAGGATCGCGATAACGATGACAATGATGGCCCAGGGATGGCGGAGAGCGAGTCGAGGTAGCGTCATGCAGGGTCAGTTGCAGAGCCGGGGAAGGAAATGCGTGAAGGGTTGGCGACGCTCTCGTTAGCACAAGGGTCGATGGCGGAACAGTGATGACGTGTCGTTCTCAAACGTCTTTCAGCCGTGACGCTCGATTATTGCAGTCATAAAGTGCGCGTTCCGCGACTGATGTCGATGAACCAGTTCATCGCACCGTCTCCACCGCTGGCGTCAGCAGCTCGGGCGCGGCACCGCGATGCTGGGCGATGAAGCGCTCGGGCGACACGCAGTTCAGCGGCGCATCGGCATAGCCCACGCCTGGGAAAACATACGGCCCCAATCGAATCTCAAAATGCAGGTGCGCGAGGTAGCGGCCATCCGCCGTGCCCACGGTGCCGATCTGGGTGCCACGCGGCACGAGTTGATCCGGCTCGACCTGCGTAGTGTCCAGGTGCGCATACATGGACTGCACGACCTCGAGCTGACCGGTCTCCGCATTCCGCACGCGATGCGCGAGGATGATCACCTTCCCCCACCCCGGACCTGCATGGCCACGAAACACCACCCGCCCCGTCGCCGCCGCATACACCGGATCGCCGAGGTCACTGTTGTAGCCACCGATGCCGTTCAAGTCATCGCCCAGATGCCGAGTGATGCGGAACGGCTGCGCATTGTAAGTCAGCGCGCCGTGTTCGGACCCCATCGGCATGTCCCAGCGCACGGCCA
>CAXNNN010000136.1:0-8123 GCA_964203095.1 Verrucomicrobiaceae bacterium
CCAAACGAAAATCATCCCACCATCCGCATGATGGTTTTAACGAATCAGCGGACATCCCCCTGACAAGCGCGTGAATAAACTCGCGCATCGCGAAATCTTTCTTGCTGGCTTGCTTCAGCATGTCATCCACCAGCGGCTCATCGCGGAAGCCGATGGGGCGGCCTAAAGCAAACTCAATCACGGCTTCGCTGAAGCTGCGGGCGAAGGCGTCGGACTTGCTGGCGATGATGTCGCGGAGGGAGAAGAAGTTAGTGAAGGACGGGCCTTTGAAGAAGGCGGCAGCGGGCTGGATGGGCCAGCGCTTGGTGCTCTTGGGGTCGGGTTTGCCGTTGGCGTCGAGCGCGGTGTAGCTATCTTCGGTGCGCCATTGGCCGGCGGCGTCGAAGTTTTCCAAACCGAAGCCGATGGGATCGATCTTGCGATGGCAACTGGCGCACTGCGGGTCCTCTTGATGGGCGAGGAGTCTTTCGTGCGTCGTGAGCACCTTGCCGGCGAGTCGAGTGATGGCAGGCACATTCGCGGGCGCGGGCGGCGGCGGGTCGTGGAGGAGCTTACGCAGCACCCACGCGCCGCGCTCGACGGGGCTGGTGCGCTCGCCATTACCACCCATAAAATGAATGGCCGCCATGCCGAGAAGGCCACCGCGCGGCGAGTCCTTCGGCAGCGACACCTTTTCGTAGTTGTCGCCCTTCACGCCGGAGATGCCGTAGTAGTGGGCGAGAACGCGATTGATCACGACGTAGTCGGCTTTGAGCAGATCATTCAGGCTGGCGTTGTGTTTCAGGATGTGTGCAATGGTCTCGTGGATCTCGCCTTTGGCCGCGACCTTCGTGCCGGTGTCAAAGCGCGGATACAGCGCACGATTCACCTCAAAAAAGTCGATGCGATCCAAGCCGAGCCATTGATGCACAAACGCGGTCAAAAAGCCCTCCGAACGCGGATCATTGAGCAGGCGGTTTGTTTGCGCGGCGAGCACCTCGGGCTTCGAGAGATCGCTTTTTCGCAACTCGGCATCCGGCGGGGCGCTCCAAAGGAAATAAGAAAGTCGCGTGGCGAGTTCCGTACCGGTCAGTTGTCGGCGTTTGTCATCGAGCGATGGCTCGGCGAGGTAGAGAAACATCGGCGAGGCCAGCACGATGGACAGCGTCTCCTTCAGCGCGGGCACGGGCTTGTCACCGGCTTTGCGGCGCACCTCGTAAAGGCTCATCAAGCGATCCACATAGTCCGAAGGCGGCGTGGTGCCGCGAAAGGCCTCGGTGGCGAAACGCTCGAAGGCTGCGCGGAGTTCGGGAACAGCAGGCGCGGGCGATTTGTCATCGAGCGGCAGCTTCAGCCCGGCAAAACCGGGCGGCGTGGGTTTGGTGGCATTCGGCACGCGCTCGATCTCGATCCAGTCCACCCACAGCACCAACTCAGGGCCGATGCCATTGCGTTTCACGGCCTCAGCGCGTTTGCGCCCACCTTCTTCGTTGGTGTCCCAACTGCCTTTCTCGCGGAAGAACAGCGAACGATTGTCGCGACTCAGATTCGCCCGCGTCAGTGTGAGTGGGATCTCGATGGTCTGCGGATTCTCCATCGTGCCAGAGATCTCGTAAGTGTTCAGAACCTTGCCCGTGCGGGCGTGAATGCCGAAATCGAGGAAGCGACGCTCCGCTGGCGCGTCCTTCAACGCTGCTGTTCGCACGCGAACGATGTAATCGCCCACCGGCCAATCAAATGGCACGAGCAGCTCGATATAGTTCACATTCAGCTCCGCCGGATGCCGCGTCTGCACGCCCAGATAGGCACCGCGATCCACGTCCGGCATCTGCGTGTAATACTCGTGATACTTCAGCCAGCCCGCGCCAAGCGAATCGTTCGCGAGGTCGGCATCGTTCTCGCCTTTCTTGTCAAAGCCAAACGTGCGCGGATTCGGCGCACCGGGAATGCGAGCCCACTCGCGGCGGAGGCGTGACACATTGTTCTTCACCTCCTCTTGGATCTTCGCGACAACCTCCCTGTTCTCTGGCTTCGCCCCGGCCTCATCGACGGCCTTCACCCATTGCTTCGCCCGCTCGCGGGCATCGATTTGATACTTCACAAAGTCCTTCACCTTCGGTGTCGTCGTTTCGCACTCGTAGTGCAGCTTCTTCGTCACGTTCGCCGCCGTTTGCTAGGCAACCGCCTCCTCCAGCGCCTCGCGACCGAGCGCTTGGTACTGCTCGATCTGGTTCGCCGACATGAAGAGGTTCGAGCCGACGGTATCAAAGGCTCCCGAGCCACCATCCGGCGGCAACTCTGCCACGTTGATCTCGACGCCGAGCAGTTCCCGCAGCGTGTTTTTGTATTCACGACGATTCAACCGCCGCATGGTGATCACGCCCCTTTGATCCCCCAGAGTTCGCCGCGCCGCGACCATCACATTTGCCAGATCATCGAGAAAATCAGCCTTCGCGGCACTCGCCGGCTGCTTTTTATCTTCCGGCGGCATCTCGCCCGAGTTCATCGCATTCAACACCTTCTGCCACTTTTCGGCGATTTCGACATTCGTGATCGAAAGCGGCAAATCATCGACCCGGAACAACCCTTTCTGCTTTTCGGGCCCGTGACAACTAACGCAGTGCTCTTTGAAAAGCGCGCGGTGTTTGTCGGGCATCGCTGGCTCAGCGGCATGAAGCGCACTGGCAGCGAACAGGGCGAGAAAGAAATAGCGAAGCATTGGTGACAGGCGGTGCGGGAGCAGCAGGAAGCGTAGGCTTAAAACACGTCACGCTGCGGACTCACCTTTCGGAGGACTTCATGGGCGGTGACAAGGTGCCGGCCAGTGAGGCTCAAGCATGTGACCTGAGCAAAAAAACGCCTCTACCCATGCGGATAGAGGCGGCTGACAAGATGCAGGTCGATTAGGCGACGAGGGGACGCAGGTTCTCCTTACACCACTGGCCGTTCTGGATGGTCACGCCATCGGGATCGTCGACAGCGACGTGGGCCTCATCTTCGCAGATGATCCAGCCTTCGTAGTCGCGAGCGACGAGCCACTCGGTGATCTTGTGGAAGTCCAGCTTGCCACTTCCCATCTGAGCCCATGGCTCGGGGCCGTTGCCGGAGAAGTCCTTGTAATGGATGTGGTTCACCAGGTGCTGCCATTTGTTGAGTGTGCCGATGACATCCATGCCGCCACGGATGATATGGCCCACGTCTGGCGTCCAGCCCGTGACCTTGGGGTCGAGGCTGCTGAGGACGACATCGTAGTCTTCCTGCGTGCGCACCAGCGAGGGTGGCGGGCTGTTCGGATGATAGCTGCACTTGATGCCGAGGTCGGCGGCGCGTTGGGACACCGCGTTGACGTTGCGAGCCACATTCAGGCGGCGCTTTTGCAGATCGTTTTTGCGACCGCTCGGCAGGGTCACGGTGCCGAGCATGGAGCCCGGGAATTGCTTGAGGAGGTCAATGGTGAAGTCGGCAGCAGCGCGCTCATTCGGCGCTTCGGTGTCGCCATCCCAGGCGCAGACCAACGCCAAGCCAGCCAGCGTCATGTTGTGCGCTTGCAGAGCGTCCTTCAGCTTGATGGGATCGCAGAAGTCACCCAGCCAATACTTGCCGCAGCCAAGGGCACTTTCGGAGATTTCCAGAACCATCGGCTCAATGCCGGTGAAGCCTGCCTGCGCTGCGACCTTGATCATGTGGTCGAGCTTGTTGTCGTAAGCCTTGCCAGTTCCTTGCATGAACCAAGTGTAAACCTGGGAGCCAAATTGGATCTTTGCCATGTGGGTTTCGAAGTTTGAATGTTTGAATGGGATACACCCTAATAGAGCGAAAGCAACGTGCGAAGTCCAGCGTGGAGTGAAGATGTCAGCGCAAAAATCCAGGCGTGCCTGGGCGCAAGTCTGAGGTATCGGGTAGCGTTACATTTCGCGCTGCCGGGCTCCCCCCATTTTTCGCACCTGCAGTGGGCTGGGCGGCTTCATGCCGTCAGCGTTCGTTATCTCATAAAAAACCATGCGTCGTTTCGTCCTACCCCTCTTTGTTTTTGCCTCAGCTAGTCCCAGCATCGCCGCCGACGCAGTGCGTGGGGAGGACAGCTATGAGAAGCAGGTGCTGCCGCTGCTCGAGCAATATTGCTACGACTGCCATTCCGACGGGGTGAAGAAGGGCAAGTTCTCCATGGATGAGCACCAGGACTACGCGGCCCTGCGGGCGGACATGAAGCACTGGGACCACGTGCGCCAGATGCTGAACACGCATGTCATGCCGCCACTGAATAAGGAAGGACCGACGCTGGAGCAGCGTGACCAGTTGGTGAAGTGGATCGACGAGAACATCTTCTATTTCGACCCAGCCAAGCCTGATCCTGGCCATGTGGTGATGCGCCGCCTGAACCGCACGGAGTATAACAATACCATTCGCGAGATATTCTTCCTCGATAGCCTGAAGCCCGCGAACGATTTTCCACCCGACGACACGGGCTACGGTTACGACAACATCGGTGCTGTGCTAAGCCTGTCGCCCATGCTAATGGAGAAGTATCTGCGCGCGGCACGCAAGGTCGCCGATGCCGCACTGAAAGTGGAAGCACCCGAGAAGGCAAGCATCGAGGTCGGTGCGGCGAAGTTCGACAAGAATGTGAAGGACACAGCGTTCGAGGACGACGGTGTGCTCTGGTTCTTCGGAAATGCCGAGAACCGGGCGACTTTCCAGGTGCCCGCCGACGGCACCTATCGCGTGGTGCTGCACATGGCTGCCTCTCAAGCCGGCCCAGATAAGGCACGGGTCGCTATCAAGATCGACGGCAAGAAGCAAGGCGAGTATGACATCGCCGCCGAATGGAAAGAGCAGAAGACCCACTGGCAGCAGATCGCCATCGAGACGCCCATCAACAAAGGCTACCGCAAAGTCAGTGTCACCTTCCTCAACGATTACAACGACCCAGCAGCGCCGGAGCACCATCGCGACCGCAATGTCGCCCTGGACAACGTCACGATTGAAGGCCCCATCGGCCTGACCAAGCCACGCCCCAGCCGTTTCCTGGCCTGGCTGGCACCGCAGATCAGCTATGGCTTGCCAGGGCTCGCACTCTCGGGCGAAGACTTCCTCAAGGGCGATGGACCTTCCGAGCGCGACACGGGGGCCATGCTGCTTGCCAGCGCCGGCTACGTGCACCACCCGCTGGAGATCAAAGAAGCAGGGAAATATCGACTCACGCTCAAGGCCGGGGCCATGCAGGCTGGCACTGAAGGGGCAAAATGGGACGTGCGCTTGGGTGATCAGGTGATCCAAGCGGGCTCTGTCACCGCCAAGAACCAAGCCCCACAGTGGTTCAAGTTCGAGACTGATTTGCCTGTCGGTCGGCAGGATCTGCGCGTGGCCTTCCTCAACGATTTTTATGATGAGGCGACGAAGGCCGACCGCAATTTTTGGCTGCATGAATTGAAGATCGAAGGCCCCGTGGCTGACCAAGACACGCTGGACTCTAACGACTTGCCCTGGATGATTGAGAAGCTCGGCAGCCGAGTGTTCCGTCGCCCGCTAGCCGAGACCGAGAAGACCAAGTGGATCAAGCTAGTCCAAACCGCCGTGAAGGAGGGAGAGTCTGCGCTGGGAGCGCTCGGCTACGCCATCGAAGGCATGGTGTCGTCCCCCGCCTTCCTGTTCCACAACCAGCCAACGCCCATTGGCTCACGCTTGGGTGACACTGAACTGATCGACGAAGCCACGCTTGCCGAGCGGCTCAGTTATTTCCTCTGGAGTGCGCCACCTGATGACCGGCTGCGGGACCTCGCGGACAAGGGCGAGCTGCGCAAGAACCTCGGCGAAGAGGTGCGCCGCCTGATCGGAGACTACCGTGGCTGGGCCATGACCGAGAATTTCGCGGGTCAATGGCTCCTTCTCCGAGACACGGACTTGGTCTCTCCTGACCGCCGCCGCTTCCCCGACTTCGGCGGTATCTCCACCGACATGAAGCTGGAGACACAGCATTTCTTCGACCACATACTGCGAGGCAATCGCAGTGTGATCGAGTTCCTGAATGCGGACTACACCTTCCTCAATCGCAATCTGGCCAGGTTCTACGATCTCAAAGATACCGAGAAGCAGATTAAAAGCAGCGACCGCTACAAGTTCGAGAAGGTCTCGCTCAAGGGCACTCCACGTGCAGGCATTCTCACGCAGGGCAGCATCTTGACAGTCACCTCGAACCCCACCCGCACCAACATCGTGCGCCGTGGCAAGTTTGTATTGGAGAACATCCTCGGCATGACTCCCCCGCCCGCCCCAGGCGACATCCCGCCGCTGGATGAGAAAGCGATGCGCAAGGCACACCTGACGCTGCGTCAGCAGTTCGAGAAGCATCGCGAAGACATGTCGTGTGCAGGCTGCCATGCGCTGCTAGACCCGATTGGCTTTGCTCTGGAAAACTACGACGCCATCGGTCGCTGGCGGATCCAGGAAGAGAACAAGCCCATTGATTCCGCAGGCAAGCTCATTCGCGGACAGCAGTTCAGCAATCTGCAAGACCTCCGCGACATCATCGTGCGCGACATGAAGCCCGACTTCGTGCGCTGCTTGTGCGAGAACCTGCTCACCTACTCGCTAGGTCGCGGGCTGAAGTATAGCGACCGCCCTGCCATTCAGGAATTGGTCCGCCGCGCAGAGGCCTCGGATTATCGGTTCCAAGACCTCATCATCGCCGTGTGCGAGAGCGTGCCGTTCCAGCGAATGCGCGTGGAGTAGCGCACAAGGGTGCGCTGACACACGAGTAGCTTTCGGCTGTCAGGTCAAAAGCTACTCGGCAAGTTGCTTGGCCTGGAACTGACCTGCGAGGTTCAGATTCGACAGCGGATACTTGAAGAACTGTCCGTCCTCACGTTTGAGCAGCACACTGTCGCCCTCCAGGCCTTCAAACGAAGCGCGAATCACCTGACCGTTCTTGTTGGTCCAATTCATTATCGACTTGGGGCGACGTGCTTTGTCCTCCGCCATCTTTTTGGCGATGTCCACGCCCGGCAGATTCGCGCCTTCCTCGATCCAGGTCTTGAGCGCTTCGACCTCCTTGGGGCTCAGCGGATCATTGCCTTCAGGAGGCATCATTTTTTTGCCATTGGAGCCTAGTACCACAGGGATGAGGTCGCTCTCATCGACCGCCTTTGGCACAATGATGCGCCCTGGGCCGACGTCGTTGGCGAGACGCTTCACATCATCGAACACAAAACCCGCTTTCTCCTTCTTCTTCGACACGCTGTGACATTCGTAGCAGTGCTTGGCAAAGATCGGCCTGATATGGCGATTGAAGTCGATGGTGGGTTTCCCTGGCAGTTGGGCAAAGGCAGGCAGCGCAATGAAGACGAGTGAGAGCAGTCGGATCATGGGGCAGTATCGCTAAATGCGCCGGAAAGGCAAATCCGCAGCCTGCACACGGGCTTGATTTGACTCCCCGCTCAGAGTGCGGAGACTCGCCCCTTGCTCATGCCACCGCCCATCCCTGCCCTGCAAGCTACTGACGTGCATCGCCGCTACGTGCTCGGCGGGCATACCCTGCATGTGTTGCAAGGGCTCCAGTTGAGCGTGGAAGCAGGGCACAAGGTCTTCCTCTGCGGCAAGTCGGGCGCAGGCAAGACCACGCTGCTGTATGTGCTAGGTGGCCTGGAGCGCCCCAATGCTGGTGATGTGCAAGTGGGGGGCAAATCCCTCTACCATTGTAGCGCCAAGCAGCGGTCGACCTTGCGCAATCAGGCCATGGGCTTCGTCTTCCAGCACTACTTCCTCCTGCCGGAACTGACCGCTTTGGAGAATGTGAAACTACCCGCCATGATCGGTGGCAAGTCGGCTGACAAACGTGCGCGTGAGCTGTTGGATCGCGTGGGGCTGAGCCAGCGCCTCGACCACCTACCCACCGAGTTGTCCGGTGGCGAGCAACAGCGCGTGGCTATCGCGCGTGCCCTGATTAATGATCCACACATCCTCTTCGCCGACGAGCCCACGGGCAATCTGGACGCAGGCACCGGCGGTGGGGTGATGGACATGCTGCTATCGGTCGTGGCGGAGACCCAGAAGACCCTCATTGTGGTCACCCACGACACGAAACTGGCCGAGCGCGGCGACCGCAAGCTGGTGCTCCAGGAAGGCCTGCTCGTGGAAAGCTGACCTCG
>CAXNNN010000137.1:0-8096 GCA_964203095.1 Verrucomicrobiaceae bacterium
CGGCGGTGAATGATTTTCGCGAGCCATCGTTGAGCGTGATTGGCACGCATGATGGCGCAGCCCCACTATCGACCGAAGCGTTGGAATTGCTGGGTCACCAAGCCGAGGTGATGACATGGGAAGGCGCGGAGTTGATCAAGTATTCTTGCAACTACCTGCACGCGCTGAAGGTCGGCTTCGCCAATGAAATTGGCCGCGTGTCGAAGTTCCTCGGCGTCGATGGCGCACGTGTGATGGACGTGGTGTGCAGTGATGAGAAGCTGAACATCAGCCGCTACTACATGCGCCCTGGCAACCCGTATGGCGGCTCCTGCCTGCCGAAGGATGTGAGCGCGCTCAGCTCGCTGGCGCGGATGGAGGGCATCAACCTGCCACTGCTCGACAACGTGCGTGGCAGCAACGAGGCGCACCTGGACTTGCTGATCAAGCTGATCACCAGCAAGGAAAGCCGACGCGTAGGGCTGCTGGGCCTTGCCTTCAAGAAGGACACTGACGACTTGCGCGGCAGTCCCATGGTAGCCGTCGCTGAAACGTTGCTTGGCCGCGGCTATCAACTCAGCATCTACGATCCCTCGCTGAATCTGTCACGATTGATCGGGCGCAACGAAGCCGAGATCCACCGCCGCATGCCGCACCTTGCGTCGTTGCTGCGCGAGACGGCGGAGGAAGTCGTGAATGAAAGCGACATCATCGTCGCCTCGCAGAAATGTGTGAGTGTAGAAGCGCTGCGTGGTGTGGTGAAAGCCGACCAGTGCGTGATTGATGTGAACGGCTGGCGGGAGTTGAAGACGCTGGCGTGGCGGTATGAGGGGCTTTGTTGGTGATGTCGCGCATCCTCATCATCGTCGAAAACCTCCCCGTGCCGCTGGATCGGCGGGTGTGGCAGGAAGCTTGTGCGCTGCGTGATGCGGGCAACGACGTGACGGTCATTTGTCCGCAGATGCTTGGCTACACGACGCCGGCTGAGGTGCTGGAGGGCATCACGATTTACCGGCATTGGATCAGTGGCGAGGCGAAAGGGATCAAGGGCTTCATCGCGGAGTATGCATCGGCTTTGTGGGGCGAGATGGGCTGTGCGTTGAAGGCTTGGCGGACGAAGGGCTTCGATGTGATTCATTTGTGCAATCCGCCAGACCTACTGTTCCTCATCGCGCTGCCGTTCAAGATGCTGGCGGGCGTGAAGGTGATCTTTGATGTGCATGATCTGTGGCCGGAGATGTTCGAGGCTAAGTTTGGCAAGCGAGGTCTGCTTTATTTTGGGCGTTTCGAGTGGCTGAGCGCTTTACGCTGGCCGTGGCGGATGTGGTGATGGCAACCAATCAGAGCGTGCTGGCCGCCGTGACGTCTCGCGGCAAGAAGCGCGATGAAGACGTGTTCGTGGTGCGCACAGCCCCGAATCAACTGCCCACGTCGCTGCCCGAAGACCCAGCGTTGAAGAGGGGCCGAAAGCATCTGGTGGGCTACATCGGCGTGATGTGAAATGCGGATGGGGTGAACTACTTGGTGGAGGCCGCACAGCACATCGTTCAGACAAGGAAGCGGGAGGATGTGCAGTTCCTGCTGATGGGCAGTGGGCCGGAGCATGGGGAACTCACTCAGCAACGCGATGCCCTGGGCTTGCAGGCCTTTGTCGATATGCCGGGGCGCGTGTCGAATGAGTTCCTGTTCACCGCTCTGAAGACGATGGGCCTGGGCGTGACTTGCGATCCCATCAACGACTACAACGATCACTGCACCATGAACAAAACGCTGGAATACATGGCCTTCAGCAAGGCGCAGGTCATGTTTGGAACGCGCGAGGGCCGCTTCAGCGCGGGGGAGGCGGCGCGGTATGTGATGGAGAATTCGGCATCGGCGTTGGGCGATGCGATCCTGGAAATGCTCGATGATCCTGCCGCACGAGAACGCATGGGCCACATAGGTTACGAGCGGCTGACGACCGAGTTGTGCTGGGAGAAGTCGGTGCAGCAGTTGCTCGCGGCCTATCAGCGGTCGATGGAAGGTTGAAGACAGAGCCACACGGATCATGAGACTGCTTTCCTTTGTTTTGTTTGTTGTCGGGCTGATAGCCACTGGCGTGCTGGGCACCGAGACGCGGTTGCTGTTTTTCTGGCCGGGCTGTTTCTTGCTCGGCGCTGCGGGCTTGATCGCGGGTGCACGGTGGGAAATGCGCATCCACTTCTCGCCCAGCGATGTATGTCTAGCCTCCATACTCGTGCTGGTGCTTTATCTGTTGGCCAGAGCGTGCTGGTATCCGGTCGAAATCTATGTGCGTGACGATGTGATCATCTTCCTCTCATGCTTCGTGACGTATCTGCTGACGTGCACGGTGGCGAGTCATCCGCGCTGGCGTGTGGCCATTCTTTGGACGCTAGTGCTGCTGGTGGCGGGAAATCTAGCGGTGGGGTTCATTCACTTTTCAGGTAACTGGTCATTCCACATCGTGCCTGAGTTTGCGCGCACCTTTGGGGCCGAAGGGCAACGCATTGGCGGGTTCTTTGTGAACTCGAATCACTTGGCTGCCTTCCTGTCGCTCGTCGTGTTTCTGTGTGCAGGTGTGCTGTGTTTTTGCCGTGGCGGCGCTTCTTCCAAGCTGGTGCTGGGATTCGTCTGCATCTGGGCGTGCATTGGCATGGCGCTCACGCAGAGCCGTGGTGCCTTGGTTGGCTTGGCGGGCGGCATGGCGGTGCTCGGTGGCGTGGGTTGCTGGATTCTCTGGCAGACGCAGCGGCACATTTTGGGAAGGCTGGCGGTCGGCATCTCGGCGGTGCTGCTGCTGGGCGGTTCGGTGTTGTTCTTGGTGAACGCAGAGTTTCAAAAGCGGCGCGCGCCTGCCAATCCGCTGACCAACGATGTGCGACTGCACATTTGGAAGGCTGCGCTGGCCCAGCATTCGATGAACCCCGCCTTCGGCATGGGGTCACGGATGTTCTATGATTATGGCAATACGCTGCGCCCTGCCGAGATGCCCGTGCATCAGCAGGAGCCGGAGTTTGTGCACAATGAATACCTGCAACTGCTGGCGGATTACGGCTGGGTGGGGCTTAGTCTGGCAGCGCTGATGATCGGGCTGCATGTGGCGCATGGGTTTCGTTTTCTCAGTTGGTATGTGACGCACAAGTATCCGCACACTGGCACGCTGATGAGTGATACCGCTGGCTTCACTGTGGCTGCGCTGGCGGCACTCGCCGCCACGTTGACTCATGCGGTGTTTGAGTTCCATCTCCACGTGCCCGCGACCGCAGTGCTCAGCGCGCTGGTGCTGGGGTTGTTGGCGAATCCAGGGTTTGATGTGCTTCAGCAGGCCCCGCATCCGCTTTCTAGCATTCGGCTACTCAGTAAGGGGCTGCTTGTGCTGGCTTCCCTCTCCATTATGGGTGCCGCGCTCTGGTATGGACCCGCAGAGTGGTTGGGCGACAAGTCACAGCTGGCGGCGCGACGGCAGGACATGCAGGAGCGCATGGAGTGTCTGGATTCGGCTGTGAAGCGCGATCCGCACAACCCACGCCTGTTGTATTTGAGGGCGCTGGCGCACCTGGATCAATGGAAACCCACACTGCCCAAGCGTGTGCAGGACCGCATTCTGGAACGTGCTGCAGAGGACTTGAAAGCGGCGCTGCGCCTGAACCCACAGCACTACTTGTATGCGACCCTGCTGACGGATGTGAGTGATCGTCTGGGGCGTGAGGATGAGGCATTGAAAGCGGTGCAGCAGGCGGTGCGGTGCGCACCGCAGCACGAGGAGGCGCGGCTTGCCCTCGCACTGCACCTGCATCGGTGGCAGCACTTTGCAGCGGCGGAGAAGGCCTACATCTGGGCCTCATTCCCGAGCCTACGCAACCAAGCCGACGAGTTCGGCTGGGGCGATGGCTATCAGCAACTGCTGCGCAACGCATCGGCATGTCGGCAGTTGAAGCTGGCCTCTGTGAAGGCCGGATCCGATGGCCCGTGTGTGGGGGATGTCTTGCTCGACGCCTTCCGGGGCCACAGACCCCAGCTACAATGGATTCAGGAACTGATGGCGGAGCTTTGGCTTGATGCTACCAGCTCAGCGGCCCCAGCAGATGCGCGGCCTTGGCGTAGTTGGTCTTTTCCAGCAACAGCCAGATCGTCAAAGCACCGGTGAACAGCGTGCTGACGATGATCCATGGATTGCGCAGCAGTTGCTCTGGCTCCAGTCGCGCAGTCTCTGGCTTCATCGCGTGATTGAAATACGACAGCACGGCCACCACGATGAAGGGGAAGACAAAGACCAGGTTGTTCAGCCGTGTGTAGGTCGCCATGGCGATGCCCGTGCAGAAGCAGAACAGGTTCGCATACGTGATCATGGCCAGGATCAGCGACTTCTCGGTGTAAGTCTGGAATGATCGCCGATACTTGCCGCTGAGTTCGGCGTCGGCGATGAAGCGATATTCCGAGTAGCGCTTGCCGGTCATGAGCAGCGCCCCGAAGAACCACCACGCTAGCACGATGCTAGCCGGTGGCAGCGAGTGCGGCGGCACCAGGGCGTAGTAACCGAGCCATAGACGGATCGGGTTGTTGAAGCTCTCCGCGATTACGTCCATGAATGCCCGGTCCTTCAGGCGCAGCGGACGCACATTGTAAACGACACCACTGATCAGAAGCAGCGCAAGCGCAGCGTGGTAGGCCCAGTTGAAATCGCACAGCCACGCAAAGGCAAACCCGGCGACGATCAGGGCGGCCTTGATCCACCAGAGGATGGACACCTTCACCTTGCCCGCCGGGATGCCACGCAGCTTCTTGGTGGGGTGCATCGCATCGAACGGTGCATCCAAGATCTCATTCAGCACATAGTTGGCCGAGGCAATCAGGCACGCTGGCACGAGCGACAGCAGCGCCAGCCAGACGTGCGCGCTGGTGAACTGGAAATCCATGACCAGGGTCAGGGCAACGACGTGGCCGAACAGGATGAAGACATTCTTCAACCAGTGGTCGGGGCGGCAGATTTTCAGATACTCAATCACGCGGGGGCTTCATGGGCAGGAGGCGGCAGAAGGCAACCTGCAATTTGTTGCATCGCCGCCTTGATCGGTTCCGTTCTGGTTCACGGTGTGCTTTGATCAGTCGCGCTGCTGCCATGAAAGTTGTCCCCATCGCCCTGCTCGCCGACATGTTCATCCCTGGGAAGAACTTCGGCATCACCTCGGAGAAGACCGGGGCCGGTGATGCATTTGTGCTCATGACACTGGGGTTCCTCTTTTTCCTCTTCGGCGCATTCGCGTTCGCCGCCTGGGGCTTTTGGAAGCGGGAGACGAAGCCCGAGCCGCATGTGCAGCTGCTGATGGAGCTAGAGCACGCCGAAGACGAGCCAACAGCCCCCCAAGCCGAACCGCTGCCCCAACCGAAAGCCTGGGAGCAGCCTGCGGACTGGTGGAAGGTTAAATAGCCTACTTTGCCCATAGACAATTGGGAATTTATCGCGCAAGCCGCTTGCTTTCGGTGATTTTGCACCGATTATCCGCGCCCCATACACCATGAGCAAAGCATCCGTCGAAGACATCAAACTCGCCTCCAACGGCCTCCGTGGCCAGCTCGTTGAACAGTTCGCCGACCCGGCGTTGAGCCATGTGCCCGATGACTCGAACATCCTGCTGAAATTTCACGGAAGCTATCAGCAAGACGACCGCGACAAGCGCGCGGAGTTGAGCAAGCAGAAGCTCGACAAGGCCTGGAGCTTCATGATCCGCAGCAAGATGCCTGGCGGACGCATCACCGCCAAGCAGTGGATGATCCACGACGATCTTTGCACCAAGGCCGCTGGGAACATGCGTCTGACCAATCGCCAGGGCATTCAGCTTCACGGCGTGCTCAAAGGCGGGCTCAAGGAAGTCATTCATAACGTCTGCCACAGCGGCCTCTCGACCATGGGTGCCTGCGGCGATGTGGTGCGTAACACCATGGGCCCTGCGGCTCCCATCAAGGATGCCGTTCATGCCGATGCACAGACGCTGACGGAAGAGATCAGCCAACGCTTCCTTTGGCGCTCATCCGCCTATGCCGACATTTGGCTCGACGGTGAGAAAGTCGATCCTGAGTGGATCAAGGACCCGGAAGTGAACCCAGCGGTGCGTGCCGTCACGACCGCGTCAGAAGGCGACGATCCGATCTACGGCAAGGTGTATTTGCCGCGCAAATTCAAGATGGCCGTCGCCATCCAGCCGAGCAACGATGTGGACCTCTGGTCGCAGGACGTGAGCTTCATCCCGCATGTCGTGGATGGTGTGGTCGAAGGCTACACGATCACGGTGGGCGGCGGCTTCGGCATGAGCCATGGCCAGCTGACCACGCGCCCCTTCTTGGCGCAGCCGCTGTTCTATGTGAAGCGTGCCCATGTGGTCGATGCCACGGAGGCCATCGTCACCACGCAGCGCGACCACGGCAACCGCACGGAGCGCAAGAACGCGCGTATGAAATATACCGTGCAGACCATGGGCATTGATGGCTTCCGCGCCGAGGTGCAGCGCCGCCTGCCAGGCATTGAAACCTTCCCAGCCAAGGAGTTGAAGTTCGACACGGTTGAAGACCATCTTGGCTGGCATGAGCAAGGCGACGGCAAGCTCTACTGCGCCGTGTATGTGAGCATGGGCCGTATCGTGGACAAGGAGAACGGGCCAGCCTACCGCAGCGCCTTTGCCGAACTCGCCACCGCACTGGACCTGCCTTACATCATCACGCCGAACACCAATGTCATCATCGCCGATGTCGGGCCTGAGCAGAAAGACGTGGTGGACGCGATCTTGAAGAAGCACGGCGTAGTTCATGCCGATGACGCGGGCTTCACTCGCGCTCGCAAGGTGGCACACGCGTGTGTTGCTCTGCCGACTTGCGGCTTGAGCCTCAGCGAGTCCGAGCGCGCCCTCCCAGGCATCATGGACAAGATTGACCCCATCCTTACAGAACTGGGCTTGGCCAATGAGCCGATCCTGTTCCGCATGACCGGCTGCCCGAACGGTTGCGGCCGTCCCTACAACGCCGACTTCGGCTTCGTGGGTCGTGCACCGAACAAGTATGCGATGTTCGTCGGTGGCAGCGTGCGCGGTGATCGCCTCGCGGGTCTGGAGTTCAAGAGCGTTCTGGGCGATGATATCCCGACCAAGGTTCGTGAGTTCCTCCAAGCCTTCAAAGACGAGCGCAAGGAAGGCGAGATCTTCGCCGACTGGTTTGCTCGCACTCGCACCACGGGTGAGGCTCCGACGCCTGAGCAGTTCCACATCGAACTCGCCGAACGCGCAGCAAAGTTGGCCGGTGAGAAGGTGGCGGCGGCTGAGTGATTTGAAGCGTGGCGCAAGATTTGCGCGATGACGCACTGATGAGGGTTGGTGGCGGAGCGACCAGGGTCGTTCAGTCACCAGCCCTCATGCGTTTAACGGTCTTCATTTCATGGTTTGCAGCGTGGGTGCTGCTAGCGACGACGAGCCGTTGGTCAGCAGCGGCGGAGCCTGCGCTCGCGCCGGATTTCTCGCGCTATCTGGAGGGCAAATACTTGTTCGAGCGCAACTGCGTGGTGTGCCATGGCGTGCGTGGGGACGGCAATGGAGAGCTGGCACCGACGTTGACGCCGCGGCCACGGTCGTTCCGCGAAGGCGTGTTCAAGTTCCGCACCACGCCCCTGGGCAAGTTGCCGACCGAGGATGATCTGCGGCACACGATTCGCACGGGCTTGTCGGGCACCGCGATGGGCATGTTCACCCAGCTCTCGGAAGACGATGTGACCAACGTTATCGAGTATGTGAAATCTTTTTCACGCCGCTGGCGAAAGGTAGAGAACTACGCCGCGCCGCTGGCTTTCCCAGAGGCTCCGGCCTGGATGGCAGATGCGGGGCAGAAGGCTGCTCATGCGGTGAAAGGGGGTGCGTTGTTTCAGGCGAATTGCGCCTCATGCCACGGGCCTGCGGCGGACGGCAAAGGCGCTGCTGCGCTGGCGCTCAAGGACATATGGGGTCAGCCCGCGCGGCCCAGTGATCTGCGCCAGCCGCACCTGCGCTGCGGCGACCGGGCGGAGGATATCTATCGTGTCCTGGCTACGGGCTTGAACGGCACGGCGATGGTCAGTTTTGAGTCTCTGCTGAGTGCCG
>CAXNNN010000138.1:0-8081 GCA_964203095.1 Verrucomicrobiaceae bacterium
ATAGTGCTCAAAAGCCGCTGGTGCAGCGGTGCCATATTCCCAGAAAATGCCCCCCATAAACATCTCCAGTATCGTGACAGCCCAACTCCATACATCGGTGGCAGGCGATACGACCAGTTCAGTAAGCTGTTCTGGCGAGGCATACGGCCGTGTGTATCCCGCAACGTTCACTAACCCTTTCGACAAAGCTCTTGGCAAATATCTCGCAAGACCAAAGTCAGTGACTTTGGTCGTTCCCGCATCCGACAATAAAACGTTCCCGGGCTTAATATCTTGATGCACAAGCCCTTTTCCATGGGCGTAGTCCATGCCCCACGCGAACTCAGCAGCGATCTTGATTATCCGTGCGATGGAAGCGATCTCCTCACCCTGATAAAGCTTTCTTGAAGCTATCCAGTCCCGAAGACTACCGCCGGTGACAAACTCCGAGAACACGAATGTGTCGCCTTCGATTCGACGGCTATAGTAGCAGGTAACGATGTGCGAATGAAGCCCAAGATTTGCCCACGTTTCAATCTCTTGCTCAAACGCGAGCATCGCTGCCGCATCGACCAAATATTCTGGCTTGGGGCACTTCATAGCTAGGTCCAACTTCCACTCAAGGTGGTGAACTCGATAAACCAAGCCCATGCCGCCAGTGAAAATATCGTCCACTCGATACTTCCCCAAGATGGTGTCGCCGATTGCCCAATTCATCGGCGTTGATCGAATGGGAGCTGGGCTAGAACATCCCGTGCTAACTGGCTTGATGAAACTAGACTAAGGGCTTCAGCAGCATCGCGTTTGGCATCGAAGGGGTTGCCAGAAGACAGGTAAGCATTCGCTCTGATTTCGAGCGCTCTCGCGTCTGGTCCTAAAATGATCAATGCTTGTGTTGCATCACGGATGGCTTTCACCAAGCTACCCTGTTGACGATGGCATTCCGCACGTAGCTTCAGTGCATTCGGGTTGTCTGGGTGCAAGCGGAACAGGCAATCTAAATCAGCCCATGCATCGCCGCATTTTCCCGCCTGGAGATTGACCTCTGCACGCACTTGTAAACAAACAGAGTGGTCTGGTGAAATGGTAATGGCTGACGAGGCATCTTCTTTCGCCATCTCATAGGCACCGAGGCGAAGGTTCGCACTAGCTCGAATGGCACGTAAATCAGGATGATCTCCCCAATAGTCGATCCAGTTGGATGCATCAGCATCAGCTTCATCGAGTCTTCCTAAACATAGATTACATTCTGCCCGAAGTTGAAGTGCCCGCTGGTGCCTCCATTCTAATTCAAGTAACAGGGTGGCTTCACGGTGAGCGATTACATATCGTCGAGCGCTCCAGCTTGATTCCATACGGCGCTCCAAATCACATACCCGCTCATCTTTAGTGGGTGTGTGAATGCGTTTAATGAGTGAGTCAGAAATAGTCATGGGCCTCACATCTTCAGGGTTCTGTTTGCCGCGCAGCTTGTCTAGCGAAGCGATCCCTTTAACAAACTCGAATGCTTTTGCCGGGCTGATTCCAGGCTTCTGCTCATTGTATGCGGAAAACCAGGGAATTTTCTGCTTATCGTATGCTTCTCTAGTAATGGGTGTTTGAGGTGCAGGCAGTCCCGTTATCCTTTGGAAGTGCTCACTATTCACGATGTGAATCGTGAGCACAGCCCTTGTCTTGATGTCCCATGCCTCAATTCCATACTCGTCTTCGACGATGTTTTGAGTTATTCGACCGCCGGCAGCTATTCCCATTTCTGTGTCGTCGATAGGCAAGCGCGCGGGGCTTTTCAGTGGGGCAGAGGGCAGATATGGTTCTCCACTGTTTGGCCGGTTGGTATAAAGCGCCATAGGCCGTTCATTTGCGCAAAGGTGCTCTTCCTCAGGAAGAGCGTATGCTCGTTCAAGGCGGTGCTTATATTCTCTCAGGCTATCCTCATCAAAGCCTTGGGTTTGAGTCACTGGCAAATTCTTGTGAACAGCCTCAGCTATAGAGCATACATACTTCCAATGCTGCATGAGAGAAAGTGTGGGGATGCACATCTCATCTATTGTCGCCCATTTTCTGAGATAGAGTTTTCCGATGCTTCTTTGAGGTTCCGGCAAGGACTCTATCAGTGCGCGTTGCTTCGCTAGCATTCGTCTTTCAGTAGCGGCTTGATTCTGCTGCTCGGTTTCTTCGGGGTCTTGTTCAGCAAAATGGTCGGACTTTGGATCGCAAACCATGATCTGAAAGCCGCCATGCTTCGCCTCATCCGTGACTTGTTCTTCGACTGTATAGCCCTGGCCCAAGGGCATGGCTACAAACTGGCTGACACTGCCTTTGGCCGAATTGATGCCGTCGAGCCATTGCTGTTTAGGTATCACCACATAGTCTTGCTCGGTTGAACTCAGTTGCTCATCAAAGGCTTTACCCGTCACTGCGTTCACTCGCCCAACAGCGACTTTCGCGATGGTCGGCCTCCATTGTTCTCCAGTAAATTCCAGGTAGAGCGCTTCTCGTTGATAGAGTGGGATGAAGAATCCGCCTTCCTCCAACCATTTTGGAGGCACCTTTTCAGCATAATCTTCCACTCGAAAAATTGGCAGTGTTCCAAACCCGGCAGGTAAGGGATAATCTTTGCCGTCTTCTGGCACTCTCAAGGTTCGGTTGAATGAAATCGTTGTATGCCTGCCAGCGCGAATAACATCATTCTCAATCATCACCGGCATCCTTCGAGTATTGCAGCGTAGCATTGATACACTAACTGCTAGCGCTCGCAGGCTGTGAGCCATTGATACAAAGTCGAACTGATTAGAGCTAGCCCGAAGCCGATCTAGAGCAGCATCTATTGAGTCTCGATCATCCTCTAGCGCTAACGGCAAGATAGCATTGTCACAAATCTTCCGGAGTAAGGTTGAGGCTTCTTCCAACTCGCAAAGGGCGAACTTGGCCTTGAGCACAACATCACAGCCTGCCAGTTCACTGGAAAAGTCTTCTAGATCGGGGCGAGCTTCGACTAACGACCAAAGCAACTCGATCACAAGGTCGGCAAAGAGATCAATATCGAAGTTTGTTGCAGCCTGCCCAAGTCGGTCTGCATACATTTGGGATTGAAAATCCATTGCTGGCAAAGGTGGTGTTTGCATAAGCTAGTAGATAATTATACGAGCGCTGTTCTGAGTGCTATTAGCATGTCATTTGCATGGCGAAATCTCTGCGCCGAATCGACCAGCAAAGATCGGTTCAAAACAGCCGCAGTGGATACGGGTAATGCTTTATCCCGCTTCTCAATCGGCACTACCGCCTCATTCAAGATCACATCAATCGGATCACGCTTGCCATCGAACGGATACGGGAAGCAGCCCGTGAGCATGTGGTAAAACGTGGCGGCGATGCTCCAGACGTCGCTAACGGGTTTGACGTGCTTGTAGTTGATGATCTGCTCGCGGGGCATGAAGAGCGGGGTGCCTGCGTAGTTGCCGGTGAGGGTGAAGCCGCTGAGGCCGGCCTGCTGGAAGTTCTTGGCGAGGCCGAAGTCGGAGATGCGGGCGACGCCTTGGCTGAGCAGGATGTTCTGAGGTTTGAGGTCGCGATGCACGAAGCCCTGGCTGTGGGCGTGGGCGAGACCCTCCAGTGCGCCGAGCATGATGGGCTTGGCGACGTTGAGCGGCAGCTTGCCGCCGTGCTGGCGCATGAGGTCGGCGACGCTGCCGCCCTCGCAATACTCCATGATGAAGTAGGGCAGCCCGTCGCTATGCCCTTGGTCGAAGAGCTTGATCAGGTTCGGGTGGCGCAACTGGGCGGTGACGCTCATCTCGCGCAGGAATTTCTCAATCTCCTCTGGCTGCACCGCGACACGAGGCAGCAGCACCTTGATCGCGACGGTCTGACCATCGCTCTGTCGCTTGGCACGAAAGACGGCACCGTAACCGCCGCGTCCGAGTTCTTTGTCGATGGTATAACCAGGCAAATCAAAGAGCGGCTTCTTGCCGCCCTTCGCAGCCTTTAGCAGCAGATCAGCGAGTTGTTGAGGCGTGAGTTCGTCGAGGTTCTGAGCGGCAGGCTTGATCGGAGGTGGTCCGGCTTTGGGCTGGGGCTGGTGGACCACGACCTCCAGTTGGGTGTCGCCCGTCTGAATGCGATCGCCTTGCTTGAGCGCGACCTCGGGATACTTCCGCTTCGCCCCCTGCTCTGGGGTTTCACCTTCTTTGCGTCCGCCATGTTTGATGCCGTTCACATAGGTGCCATTGCGACTGCCGAGATCACGCACGATGGCCTGCGGCGGGCAGGCCTCCAGAAGGAAATGATGACGCGAGACGGCGAGGTCATCCGGCAGATGCACGTGACAATCAGGCTGCCGCCCCAGCAAGAAGGTATCATGCGCGGCGAAGGTGAAGACCTTGCCCTTGCCTGGGCCATCGGTGACGCGGAGTTGAACAGAGGCAGACATGGGAGTGCTCTACTCTGTCTTAACGGATGCTTTGAAGGCAACTGCTTTGCGCCGACCCGTGAGAAGTTTCTCGAAGTGCGCTGATCGAGTCTCCTTGCGCCACTGGGCATAGGCACGAAGCAAGGGCTGGGCGGTGCCAGGCCGAACCCGCCACGACATAGTGGGGGTATGGAGGCATAGGATTGCGCCCAGTCGGGCGGGCAGATGAGTCCGGCTCTCAAAGCTGAGGCCACCATCGTGAACGGACAGGACTTCGATGTCTGTCGGCCAGCGAGAGGAGCGAAGTGCCTTTGCTTCTCTGGGAGTTAATTGACCCGTGGCAATGTGCTCCCATAACGGAGCCAAGTCCATGTCCAGCAAGACATCGCAGCCCGGCTGGTTGCCTTTCCGCTGAAGCCATACCACCAAGTGATCCAGACTGGTTGCAAATTCCCCGCATTGGGCTGCATAGGCTGCTGTGGCGTGCCAATAGTTCAGGTCATTGGCCACCGTGGGATGACAGGACATGGTTTCCCAAATGCTAAGCGCGTGCTGCGGCCCGCGATGGACATTCCAAGCGCGGGCAGCTTCACTGGTGAGCAAGACGCTTGGCTGCTGCATCCGTGCAAGCCCTGCGGTGCCCATCGCCACCGCTTCAGCAGCGCGGCCCATGGCTATAAGCAGGGCGACATGTCCACCCGTGGCATTCATGTCCCACAAGCCGCCCGTGGGCTTCACTTCCGCATACCAGTTCATCGCATGGTCGTAGCGCCCTGCGCACTCGCAGGAGTATCCGTTTTCATAGGCGATCTGGTCGTCATCTCTGGCTGCGTGATGGTGACGTGCCTGAAGTTTGGGGGAATAGTGGGACATGGTGCCGAAGGGTGGTTGCAAATGCTCCTACGGACTCCATGAAAAATCGTCAACCTAGCCCAGGAGAAAGTCCCTTGAGGCTGCCAGATTTCAACAAACCCTGTGAGTCCAGCCCCTTGAACCCGCGAGCTGCCAGATGATCCCGAAGGTCGTCCATCGCGATGGTGGCAGCCTTGTGCGCCGCTTGTTTTGAGATACCAAGACGTTCGCCCATTTCTGCATAACTCAACCCTTGGGCCACACAGCCGAGAATGCTGCGGGTGCGTGGAGATAGCACAGCCAGCAGTGTCTCCAATACTTCGCGGCTCTCAACGCGGCTAACGAGCAGAGCCACATCCTGTTGAGGATCGGGAGATTGTTCGATGAAGGCCCCTTGCGTAGTTTCGCCGGCTGGGGTTTCGATCACTACTTCATGCTGCGCATGTCGGGCCTGTTTGGCATGAAGATCATTCAACGCATTGCGAATCGCGCGACCGGCATACGCCTCGAATGTGCCATGCGCAGGATCGTATTTTAGCGCTGCACGATGCAGGGCTTGATGCGCGATGGCCTGCAAGTCATCGGGCGTGATGGCTGCGATATTCGCGTAACCTGCCGCAATGCGATTCGCGAAGGCGAGGTGATCGGTTACGAGTCGTGAAACGGAATCCATGCGTCGCTTCGAGTAGCATAGAGCAATGCAGAGCGATAGCTCCCTTCAGTCGTTTACTTCAGCCACCCCATGCTCCCCATCCAGTCCGCGCAGCGCTGGGGCCAGCTGTCGATGGGGTGGCCGGTTTTTCTCATGCCAAAGCCGTGACCGCCCTTGGTGAAGATGTGCAGCTCGGCAGGCAGGTTGAGCTTTTTGTATTCGAGGTAGAGCATGGTGGCCTCAATGGGATTCGCTTTGTCGTCGTGCGCGACGGCGAAGAACATCGGCGGGGCGTCCTTGGGCATGGTGAAGCCTTCACGGAACTTGGTCTTGTCCGTCGCGTCCAGGAAGCCACCGCCATAGATCATGATGCCGAAGTCGGGCCGCTCACCCGTGCTCCAGGCCGCGCGGCCGAGCAGGTTGCCGCCGGCGGAAAAGCCGAGCAAGCCCACGCGCTTGGGGTCCACCTTCCACTCGCTGGCGCGTTGACGGACGATCTTCATCGCCTGCCGCGCATCCTCCACGGGCATGGCGAAGGGTTCGTTTTCATCGCGCGTCGGCACGCGATACTTCAGCAGCACGCCGGTCACGCCAAGGGTGTTCAGGTATTCGCAGACCTGGCTGCCCTCGGTCTGATACGACATGAACATGTATCCGCCACCCGGTGCCACTACGACACAGGTGCCATTAGGCTTTTCGGGCTGATAAACGGTCATGGTCGGCACAGACACATCCATCACGTGATTGGGGCTAGCTTTGCCATACGAAGCGATGAGCTGGGCGGTCTTCTCTGACACCGGGGCTGGTGCCGCAGGCGGTGTGTCGAAGAGATTTAGCGTGATCGGCTCCGCAGCGGGGAGCGATGCGGCTAATAGCAAGGGCAGGGCGAGGAGGGCAGATTTCATCTGGGATTAGAGTTCGAAGCAAGCAGTCGGGCGCGAAGGGTCATGATCGCAAACGCGGCGTGCTTCCGCACAAGCGATGCTGAGCAGCCCGGCACCGGAGCGGCAGGGTGACCATGACCTCACTCCAACCCAACCCTCATGAAACGCAACGAACCCATCACAAAAATCATGTCCACGCAGCTGATCACCGTTCATCACGGTGAACCGCTGTCGAAGGTGCGCCAACTCATCCGCGACCAAGGCCTGCACCATGTGCCGGTCGTCAGCGGCGACCAGTTGGTCGGCATGCTCAGCTCGGTCGACATTCTGAAACTGAACTTCGGTGCCGTGTCAGGTGACGAGCGCGCCGTCGATGCCGCGCTGGACCATGGCTTCAAAATCGAAGACATCATGGAGACCGAGTTGGTCACCCTCACCGAGCACAGCACCATTCGCGAAGCCGCCGAAGCCCTGATCTCGGGCGAGTTCCATTCCCTGCCCGTCGTCAATGGTGGCAAGCTGGTGGGCTTGGTCACCAGCACCGACCTGATCCGCTACTTGCTGGAGCAGTATCAATAGCTCAGCCACGGACTGAGCCACTTCTCCGTGGCGGCCAACGTCATGCCTTTTCGAGCGGAGTAGTCTTCCATCTGGTCCTTGCCCAAGTCGGTGCTGATACCGAAATACTTGGCCTGGGGATGATTGAAGTAGAGGCCGCTCACGCTGGCACCCGGGTGCATGGCGAAGCTCTCGGTGAGTTCGCAGCCGGTGTTCTCGGTCGCCTTCAGCACGCTGAACAAGGTCGCCTTCTCCGTGTGGTCAGGCTGGGCGGGATAGCCGGGCGCAGGGCGAATGCCGCGATACTTCTCGCGAATGAGGTCATCGTTGGTGAGATCGCCGGGCTTCTCGATGCCGCACTGGAAGCGGGACTGCTGATGCAACCACTCGGCGAAGGCTTCGGCGAAGCGGTCGGCGAGCGCCTTCACGATGATGCTGGAATACGGGTCCTGCTTGTCATCGAAGGTCTTCGCGAATTCATCGCCGCCATGAATGGTAACCGCAAACCCACCGAGGTAATCGGTGCGGCCGCTGTCTTTCGGCGCAATGAAGTCGGCGAGGGCGTAGTTCGGCGTGTCCTTCTTGATCTGCTGCTGACGCAGCGTGTGACAAACCCCACCGTCCGCTAGCACGATGTCATCGCCCACGCTGTTGGCTTTGAAGAAGCCGCAGACGCCTTTCGGCGTGAAGCGCTTCTCGGCAATGATTTGATCGAGTAGCGTGTTGGCATCGCGATAGAGCTTCGCAG
>CAXNNN010000139.1:0-8071 GCA_964203095.1 Verrucomicrobiaceae bacterium
GTCTGATGCGCAAGATGACGGACCTGATGGGCGACAAAACGCCCGAGACGCTGAAGGAACTGGTCGTTCGCCTGGAGGCGGGCGAGGACCCCGAGAAGCTGGAGGATCAGTTCGGGGGCTTCGATGGCGAGGAAGGCGAAGGCGGTGACCCGGCCGCGGCAGACGCACTCTGGGACACGGTCAAAAAGCGTATCAAGTCGCTCAGAGATCAGCCTCACCGCGATCCGAAGCTGTATGATTTCGCCGACTACGTGGCGTGAGCTAGTTCGGTCCGCACAGGAGTCGGCCCCGCGTCTCGCGCCCCAGCTTCAGTCGGGGCTGCTTCTTCTTTGTGACCGGGAACAGCAGGGAAACCTGGAAGCCAACGGTGCCATCGGCCCGTCGTGCGGGCTTGCAGTCGACCACAAGACCCTTCAGAAAAACCCAGCCACAGCGGGCTTCGAAAGAGAACTGCGGGGAGGCTTCATGCACGGTCGATTCGCAGAGGCGCACCTGCAACTCAGAGGCGATTTCAAACGGCTGTCTCGACCAGAAGACTAGTCCGCAGTGGCTGATGCGGATGAGGTCCACCACGCTTTGAGCGACTGAGGTGCCCGACCTCGCAGTCAGGGCGGCATCGTTTTCCGGCTGGGGCTGAGCTTCCATGGCGTGTGGTGGGTGGGCAGACCAGCCATAATGGTGCTGTCTCTTGTGCGTGTGTCAAACAGACAAGTGGGAGGGGCGCGACGTGAGTGCGCTCGCCCCTGGCGGCGGGATTACTGTTTTGGCGATGCTCCTACCGGCCACGCAGGTGCCGGAATAGACGAAAAATTCACAGCTCTTTTATTTCAGGGCACCTCTGGAAACCTCCTCTCGCAGAGGACTTGACTTCGCCCCGCGCTGGTAGGGCGCTATGTCCCCATAGCGCCGCCGCCGAAGCGTGGGATGTGGCGATGCGGCACTCTGACGCGAAATCCCGTCGTGTATCCGGCGCGTTGAGACAACGCGCCCTAACGATCATGGACACTGCGACGGCAGTCGAAAACGGGTTTCCAGAGGTGCCCTTAATCAAAAAAATAAAAAAATTGGCCTCAAATGCCACACGGAGACCTCTTTTCATGGCTTCCACAGTTCGCCCTACCGCATTGCATGACTGCTCGCCCCGCAGTGACCGAACCTACATCGGCTCTCCAGCATTGGTTCGGGCGTCTGCCTGGCGACCAAGGGCGGCAGCGTGCCTAGCCTCCAGCACTTCTTGCGCTTTCATTATTGTGCGGCAGACTGAGCGCCCACTTTGCCCCTGATCACCGTGAGCCAGACCCATCCCACCGACGACCTCCGCATCGAGCGCATTCGCCCGATTGTTTCTCCAGCCCTGCTGATGGATCAGCTGCCTTTGGGGGAAAAGGAGTCCGTCTTCGTCGAGGCTGCGCGCAAGGTGGCGGAGAGAATCATGACCGGCAAAGACGACCGCCTGCTTGTTGTCGTCGGGCCTTGTTCCATCCATGATCGTGCCTCGGCCATGGAGTATGCGCATCGCCTGATCAATCTGCGCGAGAAGCACGCTGCGGACTTGGATGTCGTCATGCGCGTCTATTTTGAGAAGCCGCGCACCACGGTCGGCTGGAAGGGCCTTATCAACGATCCTCATCTCGACGAGTCCTTCGACATCAACACCGGCCTGCGGGTCGCGCGTGAATTGCTGATCGACATCATCAAGCTGGGCCTGCCCACGGGCACGGAGTTCCTTGATGTGATCACGCCCCAATACATCGCTGACGCGGTCGTGTGGGGAGCCATTGGCGCACGCACGACCGAGAGCCAAGTGCACCGCCAGCTTGCCTCCGGTTTGTCCATGCCGGTTGGCTTCAAGAACGGAACCGATGGCGGCGTGCAGATCGCCCTGGATGCAATCCAGGCGAGCCAGGGGCAGCATCACTTCCTCAGCGTCACGAAAGAAGGCGTCGCTGCCATCGTGACCACACGCGGCAACAACGCGTGCCACGTCATCCTGCGCGGTGGCAAGCAGACCAACTTCGACGCCGAGTCCATCGCCAACGTCGTCAGCCAGCTCACCACCAAAGGCCTGCCACCGCATGTCATGGTTGATTGCAGCCACGGCAACAGCCTGAAAGACTTCCGCAAACAACCCGGCGTCGCCACCCGCCTGTCCGAGCAAATGGTCGCCGGTAGCAAGGCCATCACCGGCGTCATGATCGAAAGCCACCTCGTCGAAGGCGCGCAGAAGAAACCTGACACCTACGGCCAAAGCATCACCGACGCCTGCATCGGCTGGGAGACCACCGAGACGGTGCTGGAGGAGCTGGCAGCGGCAGTGCGGGGACGTCGACAAAATTGAAGCACATGGACTTCGCCTGCTTCAAGCATTTGCTTCTCGGTGTCGGCTTGTATGCCCTGACCGTGGTTGTCGGAATGTCGGAGTATCGAACTTCAGAGATCTCAGTTCTCTTCAGCAGCCCTCGTTTCCTCCGCGGATTGGCACTCTACTCACTGCTGTATTTTGTTGGTGCTATAGGGTTAAGCCTTTTCGTAAAACACGGGCAAGTGCTAGCAGGTCGCTCCATACTTTTAGCTTTGGGAGGCTTGATTTCCATTGTGGCGATTTTCTTCGGTTTGATTGGAGTTTTGGCTATGGAAATCTTATGGTTGAACAAGGTTAGATGAACTCCGATTTGCAGTCTTAATCCGCCCTTTTCTCAAGTGTCTCCTGTCCAACTCCAAAGCCTTTCCAGCGCCCGCATCCTCGTCATTGGCGACGTGATGCTCGATCACTTCGTGTGGGGCAATGTCCGGCGTATCTCGCCGGAGGCACCCGTGCCGGTGGTCGAAGTGGTGCGCGAGGACTTGTTCCCTGGCGGTGCGGCGAATGTGGCGCGCAACCTCGCTGCCTTCACTTCACACAGCTTCATCATGGGCCGTGTGGGCAGTGACAGCGCGGCACAGCAACTGCGCGGCCTGCTCGAGACCGAAGGCGTGAGCACTGACACGCTCGTGGTCCACGACACGCTGCCCACCATTTCGAAGACACGCATCGCTGCCCGTCAGCAGCAGATCGTGCGCGTTGACCGCGAGACCTTGGCCCCGCTGTCCGACGGGGAGCTAGCCGAGGTCGAACGCATCGTTCGTGCGCGTTTGCCGGAACTCGACGCCCTGATCATCGAGGACTACGGCAAGGGGTTCATCACACAGCCGTTGGTCTCAATGCTCACGCGTCTGGCACAAGAAGCGAACAAGCTCATCACGGTCGATCCCTCGCCGCGCAATCCGCTCGACTGGCGTGGGGCCTCGCTGGTGAAGCCGAATCGTCTGGAAGCCTTTGCTGCGGCAGGCATTGATGATCGACATAATGCTGGCCACGCAGCCCGAGACCCGCAGTTGCTCGAAGTCGGCAAGCGCTTGCTCGACAAATGGCAGGTGCCACACGTGCTTGTCACGCTGGGCGAGCAAGGCATGATCATCTTCAGTGCCGATGCGCCACCGCATCACATCCCCACGCGTGCTCGTGAGGTGTATGATGTCTCCGGTGCTGGTGACACGGCCATCGCGCTACTCACTCTCGCCCTCGCGAGTGGTATGAACTTGCATGATGCCGCCGAAGTCGCCAACCACGCCAGCGGCATCGTTGTTGGCAAGCTGGGCACTGCGACATTGACGCCTGCTGAATTGCTGGAAGCCTTCAAGCCCGCATGAGCACCTTCGCCGACACCTTCACTTCTCAGCTAGCCGCTCATCACGCTGCCACCGCGCGGCTGCCGGAATGCCTGCCAGTGATCGAGCAGATGAGCACGGCAATCATCGACGCACTGCAGGCAGGGAAGAAGGTCATCTTCTTTGGCAATGGTGGCAGCGCGGCGGATGCCCAGCACCTCGCTGCGGAGTTCGTCATTCGCTACCGGGTCAATCGTCGCTCGTTGCCCAGCATCGCTCTGACCACGGACACTTCCATGCTCACGGCCTGCGGCAATGACTTTGGGTTTGAGACGATCTTCTCACGTCAGATCGAAGGCCTCGCCATGGCGGGCGATATCGCTATTGGCATCACGACGAGTGGCAACAGTGCGAATGTCATCGCGGGTCTGCAAGCCGCGAAGGACAAGGGGTGCGTCACGGTTAGTTTCACAGCAGAGTCAGGCGGTAAGGCGGCGGAGATCGCAGACATTGCCTTCAAGGCTCCTTCAATGGTGACAGCTCATGCACAAGAATGCCACATGATCGTGGGGCACATTTTGTGTGAGGCCGTGGATCAAGTCTTCTCGTCGTAGCGATCACACGCTGCGGATCGCCTTTTCATGCGGGAGAAGCTACAGAGCAATCTGCGCATGGCTGCCTTTGCTTGGCGAATCGGGGCGGCGCTGCGTGACAGGCTTTTCTTGTTGTATTTGCTGACCAAGCACATTCTCGTCAATCGTGGGTAGACGCGTTGCACGAGCGAAGTCACCGAACTTCACTGCGTGATCCAAGGGAAGCCATTCACCGTTCATCTGCGGGACAATGGTACCGACATCATTATCTTTGAGGACGTTTTCAATCGTCAGTGCTACGCGCTCGGTGAGGTCTCGGTGCGGCACATTGTAGACGCTGGAGCCAATATAGGGCTGGCATCGCTGTATCTCTCTCTGCTGCACCCTGCGGCTGAAATCGCGAGCTTTGAGCCCGTGGAGAGCGTTATGTGTGCTCGCAATGTGCGCAAGGTCTTCAAGCTCGCGCTGGGCAAAGAGGAAGGCAGTATCAACATCCTGATTGACCCGCAGAACAGCGGTGGGCACTGGTTGGAACTGTATGATGCCGACCCTTTTTTGCAGCGGTTGGAGGTGCCGCTCAGACGGCTGGACACCTTGATTGCTGAGCGCCGGATCGCAGCGCCAGATGTGCTCAAAATCGACGCGGAGGTGGCCGAGTGTGACATTTTGGAAGGGCTCGGTGAGCACATTTCATCTTTGCAGCACCTGGTGGCTGAGTTGCAGTCCGCTAAGAATCATCAATGGATAAAGGACTACTTGCTGACGCATGGCTTTGCCAAGATTGAGGAGCACATCTTGCACCCAGATGCCAGCCTCAGTGATGACGCTGCCGGTGCCGCTGGTGGCGTAAAGAGTGAAGCCGAGGTCCAGGCGCAAGCAAAAAACGCAGTGCTGGGACTAGGGAAAATCAAACTGTGAAGTATACCGCCGAGTTGCGGAGCTAGATCATCCCCAGCTTCATCTTGCCCTCGACGCTGATCATGCCTTGGTTCCAAGCGGGATCCCAGACGAGTTCGACAGCGGCGTCGTCCATGTCTTCGATGGTCATGATGCGGCTTTGCGCATCCGCTGCGATGGTGGGTCCCATGCCACAGCCGGGGGCGGTGAGGGTCATCTTGACCAGAGCTTTCTTTTTGCCGTCTTCCTCGACGATCTGGCAATCATACACGAGGCCGAGGTCCACGATGTTGACGGGGATTTCGGGGTCATAAACGTTCTTGAGTTGGCCCCAGACTTCCATGGTCAGGTCGTCGGCATCGGTGGGCACGTTGGAGGAGCTGTCGGCTTCAGCTTTCTTCTCAGCTTCGGGATCAATGCCCAGCGCATCGGCGTCTTTGGAGTTGATGCGTGCCAGGCCGAAGTCGGTGGCGACGGTGTAGGTGCCGCCGAGGGATTGGGTGATGATCACCTTCAATCCCTGGGGCAGCTTGACCATGTCGCCGCTGGGAATTTGGATGGCATCGACTTCGCGAGTGAGTTCGAGGGATGAGTTCATGGGGGAAATAGGCTTGGAGCTAAGGGCTGAGGGCGAAGACGAAGAACTAACCGATATAACCCTGTTCGGCATAGCGACGCAGGGTTTCTGGGGCGATGTCATAGCCGTGCGGCCAGGAAAGGATGCCATAGGCCAGGAAGGCTTCGGCGAAAAGGGTTTCATCGCGCAAGGCTTGTTTGAGAGGGCCGCCTTCGGTGCCGTAGTCGCTGAAATCAAGCTCTGTGACGAAGCTGTCGCGGAACCGCAATGAGAGCCGATGCGGGCCCGTCTGCGTGAAGCTGACTAGTTCGCAGTTGGCTAGAGACGTGGTTGCGGAAGCGAGTGTGCTCATGGCAGTAGATCAATAGGCTTCAGCTTCTCATGCTGTGTGGCCAGAAGCCAGTTTTCCTCAAGCTCGGGCAAATGCAATGCCGCCCATTCGCGGATGAGCCGATGGGCTTTGGCTGAGAAGTCACCATCGTTGGCAAGACAATCGCCGTCGAAGGTGAAGGAAGCGCGCACACCGCCATAGCGGGCATGAAAATGCGTTGGTGCATGATCGTCATGAAACATCTCAACGCGGATCCCGAAGAAACGACTGAGTTCCGGCATAAGATCATCATCGTTAAGACTGTAGCACGATCTTGATCTTGCCTGCGGACTTACCCGCTGCGGAAAGAGAATCAACCAATGTCGGGCCACGTGGTAGCGCTGGTTCGCTGCTCGGTGCTGCCTGCGCCTTGCTCTCGGCTTCCAGCGCCGCCTTGAGCGCGCCTTCGACCATCTGGCCGCAATGGATTTTCATGGGCGGGAGTGGGCCGAGCGGCTGGCTGAGTTCAGCGGCGGACATCTGAAGCGCTTCCTCGCGGGTCTTGCCACGGATCAGTTCCGTGGCCATGCTGGCAACGGCGATGGCGGTCTGGCAGCCGAAGCTTTGGAAGCTGGCCTTGTCGATCACCTTGCGACCGTCCTGCTCTTTGTATTTGACCCACAGGCGCACCATGTCGCCGCAGTCGGGGCTGCCGACGGTGCCCACGGCATCGGCGTCGGTCATCTCTCCGAGGTTTTTCGGGTTCGCGAGGGCGTCCTGGAGGGCGGTTTCGTTCATGGGGGCAATGGGTTACGTGGCTGGCTACCCTTCGATCTCCACGAAGTAACGTGGCAGCGATGGATCGACTTCGGTGCTGTAGGCGTTGATGCCACCTGCGAGGCACTTCGTTTCGCTGAAGCCGTGGCCGATGAAATACGTGGCCGCGTCCAGTGAGCGTGTGCCCGTGTGGTCGTAGATGACGATGGGCTTGCTCTTGTCCGCCGTGTCGAAGGTGCGCTGAATGATATCCTGCGTGACCAAGGTGGAGCCTTCGATCTTCACGGCCTCGTGCTCCTCGCGGGTGCGGACATCCAAGATCGGCAGGTCGGGGAAGGACTGGCGCAGGGCGACGAATTCTTGCGGGCTGATCTGGATGCGCACGTCGGCTTCGTGGCTGGTCTGCACGTGCTCGATGACCTCGGCCACAGGCACGTCGTCGTTGCGCGCACAGACTTGGGCGATGGTTTCGTTCGGGCTAAATCCGCAACTCTGGCAGCCGCCGATATGATATTTGGCAAACAACGCGCGCTGTGCCCCAGGGAAGGCCTGGAGCAGCTCGCTCATGGTGGAATCGCCGGAAAGGGTGGTCATGCGGCGGATGGTAGGGCGGATAAGGCGGTGTGCAAGGCCTGCACTTCTCGCTTTCGCAGTCGATGGCTTCGCTTACACTTCCGGCCCATGTCCGACCACGAACCTCGCATTCCCGTTTTGCCCACGCTGATGACGGCCGGGAATATCCTGTGCGGCTATATCGCCACCTTGCAAATTTTTGATGGGCGGCACTTGTCGGACCACACGCACTACCATTACGCCATCCTGTTCATCCTGTTGGCTTGCCTTTTCGATGCGTTGGATGGTCGAGTCGCCCGCATGGGCGGCACGGAGTCGCCCTTCGGTCGCGAGTTGGATTCTCTGGCGGATATTGTGTCCTTTGGTGTTGCTCCGGCCCTGCTGGTTCACGACATCGTTTTGAAGGACCTGGACACGCCGAAGGGCCTCGGCTGGCTGATTTCCTGCGTGTATCTGGTCTTCGGAGCCGTGCGGCTGGCGCGGTTCAATTGCATGGCGTCGATGGATTCCAAGAGCAGTAGCAAGAGCTTCTGTGGCTGCCCGATTCCTGCGGCGGCGGGCGTCATTTCCTCCATCACGCTGCTCCTTCTATGGCTGGACAGCAACGAGCGTGAGATCGGCAATTGGAAGTATGCGCTCGCGGGCCTGATGGTTCTGCTCTCCGGGCTGATGATCAGCCATGTGGAATACCCGAGC
>CAXNNN010000140.1:0-8040 GCA_964203095.1 Verrucomicrobiaceae bacterium
CACATCGGCCAAGTAGATAGCATGGCGCGCGCTCTGATAGAAGAGCAGCGAATCGACGGCGTCACCCATCTTCCCACGTGCGGCTTCCAGCTTATTGCGCTCAGTATTGCGGCGCAGCCAGATGCTCTCCACCACGCTGGCATCGGGCATGGACTCGATCTGCTCCAGCGTCGCACGATCACCGCCCTCCTCTGGCCACGCGGCATGTTCCGCGATCCAGCGAACACCATCGGCGATCTGGGGCGCGTCCTTGGTGATCGCTGCTCCATTCCACTGGTGGCAAAGATACACGACGGGCGTGGCGATGCGTTCGCTGCCCTTGAGATGCGTGGTGCTGAACTTGTCCACGAACATCTGTCCGAGCACGCCTGCGGTTTGCGCAAAAGTGAAATGCTGCTCTGCGCGAAGGCGGCCCGCCTTGCCCATGCGCTCGCGCTTGGCTGGGTCGTTCGCCAGTTCGGCAATGGCGGCAGCGAGCGCGGCCTCGTCCGTCGGCTCGACCAGCAAGCCCGTTTCGCCATGCATCACCATCTCGGGAATGCCGGTGACCAGTGTGCTGACCACGGGCAGGCTGCTGGCCATCGCTTCGGTGATGACCGTGGGCAGGATGTCCGAAGCACCGACAGTATCAAAGATGCTAGCGAGCGCGAACAGGTCGCACTCCGACAGCTCGCGTTTCACGTCCTCCTGCGAACGCACGCCTAGCAGCGTCACGGTGTCGGCCACGGCTTCCAGTGCGATGCGTGCCTCCAGCTCGGGCCGCATTGGGCCATCGCCGATGATGCGAATGTCCACGGGCACGCCTTGGCGCTTCAACAGACCTGCCGCGCCGATCAAATGTTGGAAGCCCTTGAACTCGATCAAGCGCCCAATACTCACGATGCGTAGGGGCTTGCGGTTACGCACTGGCACGGCGGCGAAATCATTGACCTCGATGCCGTTGAAGATGCGCACGATCTTGTGCTCGCTGTCCGGGCACTGCTCGCACAGCAGGCCGCGGGAGAACTCGCTGACCGCGACGACGAACTCTGACTCACGCGCCATCTCGGCCAGCAACTCATCGCTGCCCAGATCGAACATGAAGTCCTGCGCGTGCGCGGTGAAACTGAAGGGGAAGCCGAGCTTCTTCAGGAACAGCGCCGTGTGTGTGGCACGGTTGGCGAAATGCACATGCACATGCTGCACACCGAGTCGGCGAAAAAGCTTGGCGAAATACCAGGCATTGCGCGCCCGAGTGGCCGGCTTGTAGCCCGTGCCGTAGCGCTCGCTGTGATCGTCGATCAGCGGACCGAGCAATCGCTTGAACTCCGGGTCCTTCGCCAGCGCATCCATCACATCCGGCGGCGGCGGGTAATGAATCTCCGAATCGAGCCGATCCAACCGCTCATGACGGAAGCTGTTCGGCGGACGGTTCAACGAACCAACTTCCAACTCGAACCCCATGCTCTGCAAGGCCAGCATCTCGCTGTCGCAGAAGGTCTGCGACACGACGGGATAGCGGCTGAAGAGATAGGCGATGCGCGGCTTCGCTGGCATGTGGGCCGGATGATGGCGGAAAGGGCCGTGCGATCAATGGCCCTTTTCGTGAAAACACACCGGGTTAACCCAGCATCGGCTTCAGCGTCTTCACGAACTGCGGCATTTCCACGAAGGGATCCTTGCGTTCATACTCCAGGGTGAACCAGCCAGAGTATTGCACGTCGCGCAGGATTTGGATCACGCGGGGGATGTCGCTTGGCTCTTCTTTGGCAGCGCCCTTGCGCTTGATGTCCACCTTGAGCTGCACGTTCACGGTGTAAGGCGCGATCTTGGCGAGGTCGGCATACGGGTCTTCGGTGTGGAAGTTGCCGCTGTCGAAGTTAATGCCGGCATACTCGCTCTTTGCCGCCTGGATGATGGCGATGAGTTGCTCCGGCTCAGCGACCACGCCGCCGTGGTTTTCGATGCCGAGGTAGATCTTCTTCGTCGCGGCATAATCGAGCGCCATCTGGTAGGTCTCGATGCAGTTTTTGACGCCGTCTTCCAGGCTCATGCCTTTCGGTGCAGCCCCAGCGAAGACGCGGATGTGCGGGGCTCCCAGGATGGCGCAGAAATCGACCCACTTCTTAGTGTAAGCGAGCTGTTCGTCGCGCTTCTCGCCCGGTGGGTTGGTGTAGGTGTTGCCAATGGCGGAGCCGGTGATGCGCACGCTGCGCTTGTCAGCATGGGCGCGGACCTTTTCGCAGAAGGCGGTGTCCGTGTCCGGCGGGAAGAAGTAGCTGGTCAGCTCGGCCCCCGGCACACCTTGATCGGCGCACCAGTCGATGAAGTCGATGATGCTCATCGGAGCCTTGCCGTCCTTGATCTTGTTCTTCTTGTCCCGGCTCCATTCGAAGTAGTCGCGGAAGCCATACGCCGCGACACCCAGCTCCATCTTGCTAGGGCCGCTGCGCTTGATGGGCTCAATGGCGGGCAGGGCGGAGGCTCCGAGCGCGCTCAGAGAGGTGGTGAGGAAGTGGCGGCGTGAGATCATGAGGCGAGTGATTTGAATTGGAAAGTGCGAGAGGATGGTCAGGGTGGCGACGATTTGAACAGCACATTTTGTCATGAACTTTCGCCTCCCGTTTCTTCTCGCCCTGATTTCGACGTTCCTAGTCGCCGAGCAACCCAAACTCCCGCTATGGCCCAGTGGTGCTCCCGGTGCGAAGGGTAACACCGACAAGGACCAACCCTGGGTGGATGTATGGCTCGCCGACAATGCCAAGGCGAATGGCGCGGCTTTTGTCGTGGCTCCTGGCGGTGGCTATGGCGGGCTGGCAGCGGATCATGAGGGCGTGCAGGTGGCGAAGTTCATGAACTCGCTGGGCGTTTCGGCCTTTGTGCTGCACTACCGTTTGGGCAGCGCGGGGTATCATTACCCGATCGAGCTGATGGATGTGCAGCGCGCGATCCGCTTGGTGCGGTCGAAGGCGGGTGAGTATGGCATCGACACCAACCGCGTGGGCATCATCGGCTTCTCGGCAGGAGGCCATCTCACCTCAATGGCTGCGACTCTGTTTGATGAGAAGCCGGAGGGCATGACCGATGATGTCGTCGACAAGCTCAGCGCGCGGCCTGATGTGGCGTGCCCGACTTATCCGGTGATCTCGATGAAGGATGACTTCGGCCACGTGGGATCGCGCAAGAACCTGCTAGGTCCGAACGCTGAAGACGCGGCCCTGATGGAGAAGACCACCACCTATTTGCAAGTCACGACGAAGACGCCGCCGATCTTCCTCTTCCAGACCGATGACGACACGGTGGTGCCTGCAGAGAACGCGGTGAATTTCTACTTGGCCTGTCGCAAGCACAAGGTGCCGGCGGAATTGCACATCTACAAGCCAGGCATCCACGGTGTAGGCCTCATGCAGGGCGATCCGGTGCTGGGCACGTGGCCGCAACACCTCGCCGCCTGGCTGCGCAACCAGGGCTTCTTCAGCACGGCGAAACGCACGGCTCTCAGTGGGAAAGTGACCATCAATGGCAAGCCCGTGAGCTGGGGTGCCATCGCGTTTGAGAATGCGGATGCCAATGCGCCACGACCCACCGCGCGGGTCATGGGCGGTAAGTTCAAACTGGATGCTGCGAATGGTGCGGCGCTGGGCAAGCACAAGCTAACTGTCACCTACTCTGCTGCCGATGTGCCGGGGCTCGACACGGCTGACGGCACGGCAAATCAGACTGTGGATGCCGAGGTAAAGGAAGGCGTGGAGCTGGTGTTTGACCTCAAGCAGTAGCGCTCACCCCTCCACCGCGCGCGACAGCGCATCCTGCAAGGCTAGGGCCTCGGCTTCGGCGATCGGTTCGGGGCCAATCGCGGCCAAGTTCACCACGCCGTAGCGCGTGCGCGTGGACAGGATGGTCAGAGAGCGCCCGCCGCTGAGTTCTTTGTCGATGCGGCTCGGCATGTTGCTGGTCGTCACGGCGGCGGTCGAGTGCTGGGAGGATTGCCACGCCATCATCGCCGAAAGCACCAGCGGTGTTTGTGCTTGTCCACCCCAGAGCACGTCGCCAAAGTCGTCAACCAGCAGAATGTCGCGGGTGCCGAGTCTTTCGCAGGTCCACTCTGCGAGCGCGGCCAAACGCTCACCAAGACCGAGCGCCGGGACAACGAAGGGCGTGGCATGGTTCACAGGCAGCTCCGTCGGAGCTGGAGGCTCAGCTGTGGGCGGAGCTTCCCCTGCCGAGGAAAAGAGGGGCTCGTAGTCAGCGGTGGGGGCGACGGCTTCCGCTAGTGTGGCAGGCGGCGCTTCTGCAGGCACCGGGGCCTCCATTTCTGGCACAAGTTCGGCCGCGACAGCAGGTGTCGAGATCGCGTCCTTCTGGCGCGGCAGAATACCGGATTCCTGGGCCTTCTCGCGCAGGGCGCGCAGTTTTTCACGGATACGCCACAGCTCGGCATTGCCGGGTCCGGGACGACGGTCGGCGAACTCTGGCTCGGGCATCCGTTGATCATTGTTAACGGATTCCTCCAGCAAATGCACTGCCTCCGTGCTGGCGGGAGGCGCGATGGGGAGCGTATGCACCTCCCAGGCTGAGTTGTGCTTCGCTGCGGGTGGTGGCGTGTCGAGTTGGGCCAGCAACGAGCGGACTTCGTCAGGATCAATCCAGGAGACTTGCATGACGGAATCCTTTCTCTTGTTCGCGTGCAAGCCCCGTGCGCTCCTCCAGTTCCGCTGCGATCTGATCAAACAGCAGCGCCTCAGGCGGCGGATTTTTCTTCAGCAGCGCCATAGGCACGCCCTGAGCGGCGGCTTCTAGGAAGGAAAGTAGCCGTGGGATACTTTGCTTGAAGACCATCTCGGGAGGCAGCACCTGCCGCAGTTCGCGTGCGACTTGCAGGCTCACGGGCGAGTCATTCATGACCATGCTGAGCAGGATGCCTGCGACTTTCACGCCCGCGCCTTCCGCGCGGAAGCGCGCCAAAGCCTCCAACAAATGCGGCACGCTGCGCACAGCGAGGGGCTCGCACTGCTGCGGGATCAAAACGTAGTCGGCAGCCTTGACCACGATCTCGGTCAGGCCGGTCATTCCTGCGGCTGTGTCGAACATGACGCAGTCAAAGTGCGCCAGCTCCGCCTCGCGCAACAAATCACGCAGATGACGTGGCAAATCTTCAAGCCGCATGCCTTGGCGCATGACGGCATCATAGTGACCGGCGGGCACCAAGCTGAACTCGGGCAGGCGCGTGGTGATGACGGTGGACTTCAACGATGCGCCGCCAGCGACGACATCATAGAAGCCGCTCTTGGAGCGTGTGCTCTTCGCCAGTGAGAGGCCCACAGCACCCTGCGGGTCCGTGTCGACCAGCAGCGTCTTGCACCCTCGGCGGGCGAGCGAATACGCAAGGTTAATGCACAAGGTTGTCTTGCCCACGCCCCCTTTTTGGCTAGCCGTTGCTAACGTAATCACACGCTCAGTTCTACGAGGGGAGGGCGGTGATGCAAGTGTGAAGGCGGAACTAGTGACGGAGCGGGGGAGTTTTTAGTGTATCGTGGCTAATGACGGGCACTACCACGCCCTAAACACTCACCACTCTTCCAACGCATCCTGCAAAGCCGCTTCGAAGGGCCGTGAGCCATCGCGATGCCCCAGCTTTTCATCCAGGGCCTCCATGCGGCGAATGAGATCCGCCACGTGCTGCCTTGGATAGGGACCACCGGCAGCCGCGCAGAAGTGCGTGCGGCAACCGAAGGGACGATGCGCATAAATGGTGCAGCGTCCGTTTTTGCCGAGTAGAGGACAGGCATCGTCGGGATGCAGGATAAGCTTTTTCTTCCCACTGGCGCGCACGCCCTGAGCGGCCAGCAAGGCTTCGACCTTGGTCACCAGTGGTGTCTTGCCCGTGACGCGGAAGTGACAGCAGGTCGTGCGCATCTCGCACTGGCGCGGTAGTGGGCGCTGCTCGATCTCCGCATAAATCGCGCGCAGCTCTTGCAGCAGGGGTTTGAGGGTGGCGGGGGGCATGACGGAAGGTAATGACAAATGACGGAATGACCAATGACCAAGCTCGAAATGCGGAGGGTTGAATGTGTCTCCCCCAGCCCGTAAGTCATCGCTCGTCACTCGGGCTTCTTTCGTCATTGGTCATGCAGTGATTCGTCATTATCTCTAGCCCCACCTCCATCCCTCGTAACCATCGCCCTCACACGAATGCATCGCTGGTCACGACTGGAGCACCACCTCACTGCGGCCCTGAACCAGGGCTGGCACTGGTTGCGCACGGCCCGATATTTGGAGGCTTGGACGCTGCTGGCCATGGTGGCGCTGCTGCTGCTGTTACAGGCGCTGGACTACCATGAGCCCTTCCTGCCGTGGATGCCCACGAGTGGCGACGAGGTGCCGCGTGACTGGCATCCGCCAGATGCGTGGGTGCTGATGTATCACTACCTGGCACCCTATCTGAAGTTGCTCGGGTTGCTCGGTGGCATCGTGCTGCATTTGGCCTTGATGCGGTCGCAGAATGACATGCGTCGCCTGCTGCTGCCCGTGTGGTTGGCCTGCGTTGGTTTTGCGGGATTGCTGGGCTTGGCGGATTTCCAGGGACAATGGCGCGAATTGCATGAGCTGACGATTGGCAAGCCATTCCCGCTCGCGGCTTACCTGGGGAAGATCGTGTTGCAATCGCTGGCCGTGCTGTCGCCTGCGTTGGCGCTGACTTACTACCAGCGCTGCGGCACGTGGGAGCGCTACATTCTGCGCTTGTTTGCAGAGCCCGTGGCCTTCTGCTTGGCCGCCTTCTGCTCGCTTTGGTTGCTGGCGGATTGGATCGACAACATGCGCGATTTCCAGGAGGCGAAGGTGCCATCGGCCAAGCTGTTGGCCTTCTATTTCGGCCTGCTGCCCTACATCTTTGTGGAGTGTCTGGTGCCCGTGCTCCTGCTCTCGCTGCTGCATGTGCTGACCAAGCTGGTGCGGGGGAATGAGCTGGTCGCGCTGGTCGGTTGCGGTCTCAGCCCGGCAAGAATCGTGCGGCCGATCATGGTCGCCTCGGCGCTGCTGTGCCTGCTGGGCATGGCCTTCAACTACGACTGGGCCACGCGGGGTGAGGCCGAGCGACAGGCGATGATGCGCGGCATGAAGGCGGGGCTCTCTGGCACGCTCATGGCCACCTCGGTGATGCATTACGACGAAGGCACGCGGCGGCAGTGGTTCATCGCGGCCGTGCCCTACCGGCTGCGCGATGAGAAGCTGCGCGGCGTGCAGGTGCGACAGTTCGACGAGCAGGGAAACCTGGAGCAGTCCTGGTTCGGTGCGACGGGCTACTGGTGGGGCGAGGGGCGCTGGGCCTTCTTCCGCGGTCAGCACCTGGACTATCGCCAGCACACGGGCACGCCGAAGGTGAACTGGTATAACCACGACGAGAGCGGCCAGCAGAGTGTGGATGTGCGCGGATGGAAGGAGACGCTGTGGGACATTGTCAGCAGCACGCAGCAACCGCAGGTCATGAGCGTGGTGGATCTGGCGGGCTGGTTTCAGACGCATGACCAAGGCCAGGGCGATGTGACGTTGCACCGGCATCGGGCAGAGCTGTGGCATCGCTTCAGCCTGCCGTGGCAAGGCTTCTTCTTGGTGCTCGCGGCGGCGACGCTAACACCACTTCACTCACAGCGTGCCTTGTGGCAGGACATTGGTCTCAGCCTCGGTTTATATTTCGTGCTGCTCTTCGTCAACAGCGCCACGCTCAATCTGGCGCGTGGTGGGCATGCGCCGGTGGGCGTGGTGTGGTTACCGCATGTGCTGCTCGTGGAGATGGCGCTGCTGACCTTCCGCGCTCGTTTCGGGGCCAAGGCCTTGCCCGCGGCATCTGTTCGTCGTCGGCTGACTTGGAAACGCTTCATCCAAGCCGTGCGCGGTCGTTGCACGGAGCGCTGCTATCGCACGGAAAAGTCGCGCTGGTGGTAAGCCGAGTGCACAACGAGTTGCATCAATGGGCGTGCCTCACGATGATGAACCCATGGATGAATCCCCGACCGCTTTCGTGCCCCTGACCTTCGAGCAATGCCGTGTGCTCGGCTGCTT
>CAXNNN010000141.1:0-8033 GCA_964203095.1 Verrucomicrobiaceae bacterium
CGAAGTAGAGGCAGTAAGCGCCCTTGCGCCCGGTGAAATCCGACACGCTGGACCAGAGGAAGCGACCGCTGAGATTAGCGATCGAAAGAAGTCCCACATAGCCCGCCGCCGCCGCAGGCGTGACCTTGAACATGTCCTGAATCATTGGAGAGGCCTGCCCTAGGATACCGATGCCTGCCGTCACGTTCAGGCAAAGCACCACCCACAGAAGCCAGAACTGTGGCGTCTTCCAGGCTTGATCGACACTGACTTGCACCGCCGTGGTTTTCGTCGCCTTGGGCACATAACCGTCGGGCTTCCAATCAGCCGCTGGAACTCGCATAGTGAGCGCGCCAACGATCATCGATATGGTATAAAGCACTGCCATCACAAGCAAAGCTTCACTGGCACCGACCGAGGCGGCACTGCTGAAGCGCTTCATCAATTCCTCCGCCAGTGGCGCGCCAATCAAGGCCCCGCCACCAAAGCCCATGATCGCCATGCCCGTGGCCATGCCGGGGCGGTCAGGGAACCATTTCATCAGCGTCGAAACGGGCGAGATGTAACCCAAGCCCAAGCCGATGCCGCCGATCAAGCCGTAGCCCGCATACAGCAGCCAGAGGGAATGAATCTTCACCGCCAGAGCCGTGATGAGCAGCCCGCCACAGAAGCACAGCCAGCTCGCCAGCATGGTCTTGCGCGGCCCGCTGCGCTCCACCCACTTGCCAAACACGGCCGCCGAGATGCCGAGCAAGGCGAGGGCGATCGAGTAGGCCACGCCCACATCCGCTTCGCTCCAATCACCGGCCCCAGGAGCGGTTACACCGAGCACGCGCGCCAGTGGCTTCTTGAACACACTGAAGCCGTAGACCTGGCCGATGCACATGTGCACCGCGATGGCGGCGGGTGGCACTAGCCAGCGGTTGAAGCCGGGCTTGGCGATGGTGGCATCGCGGGAGAGGAAGCTCATAGGTTGGAAAGCGATGATGAAAACAATTCAACACCCCCAACACAAGAAAAGAAAAGCGGCCCGGCTGCCCTCTGGCAGCGCAGGCCGCTTCGTCCATGCGAAATGGGCGCTTACTTCTTCAGCAAGTCGCGGATCTCAGTGAGCAACTTGATCTCTTCCGGCGTTGGCGGTGGCGGCGCTTCGGCGGCTTTCTTCTCGGTGATGGCCTTCAGCTTGGCCATCGGTTTGACGAACACAAAGAAGATCACTGCCGCGATGATGATGAAGCTCACCAGCGCATTGAGGAAGTTGCCATACATGATGCCGCCTTCGAGCACCTCTTTGCCGTCCTTAACGGCCTTATGGGCGAAAAGCGCATACTTGGAGAAGTCCGGCTGACCGCCGATGGGCGCGAGAATCAAGGCGATGATCGGCGTGATCACATCCTTGACGAGGCTGGTGACGATGCCTCCAAAGGCACCGCCAATGATGACACCCACGGCGAGATCGACCACGTTGCCTTTGGTGATGAATTCCTTGAAGTCTTTGATGATGGACATGGCGTTGGTTGGGTTAGAGGAGTTCGAGCCGCAGTGACGAAACGGAATCGCGTCGTATCAATGAGGGATTGGTTTCCACCCTTGACCGGCGCATGGATGTTAACCGGCTCAGCGGTAGGGTAAAGCGTGAGCAGTGGAAACCGTCGTGGAAGACTTCCGACTCCTGCACGCGAGGGCTCTTTTTGAAGGCCGACTGCGAAGGTAGGTAGCACGCAAGTTTGCCCAGATTGTCATCCACCAAGTCCGACGCACATTTCCCGACGAGCGGGCTGACCACGACTGCACAGCCCAGTTCCACTGCACGCGCTGAGGCACAACGCGTGACTCGCTCCACGCCTTGGATCGTCTCCGTCGCACTGGGCACCAGGATCAAATCCACGCCTTGACCACGCAGCAGCACGCTGAGTTCCGGCATTTCGATGTCCAGGCAGATGATGACCGCGATGCGCACGCCTTGAAACCTGAACACGCGAAGTGCATCTCCGCCTTGAAAGGCGCTCTCCCACGGCGTCATGAAGAGCTTGTCCTGAGCAAGCCATTCGCCATCAGCCATGAGGATCGCTCGGTTGTGCAGCTTGCTCGTCGATGCCTCTCGCATCAACGATGTGCCCAGCACGGCCAGCTTGCCTTTTCGGGTCAGTCGCTGCCGCAAGAGAGGGAACACACGCTGCTGGAAAATGTCCGCCGCCGAGGCTGGCGAGACATGCAGGGCTGCCCAGGTGTATTCAGGAAACAGCACGATGTCTGCGCCGCTGTCCCAGCTCTGCTCCGTGCGCGAAGCCACGGCTTCGACGAGGTCTTCGCTTGTCCCCACGTCCGTGGTCCAAGCATCTACAATTACATCCATGATTTGAGCCAGAAGGTCAGGGTTTTCGGTGACTCCGCTTCTTCACCGATTTCTTTCCAGACAAAAGTCGCCTGTAGCTCGGGATGCTTCGCATAGCCCTGCTTCACCCACAGGCCATCCAGCGGCACATAGTCCTTTGGTCGCAGTTGATGATCAACCGAGCGATCCACGGCGCAGAACGTCGTGAGCCTTGCACCCAGCCTCTGGGCATGAGCCTCGCGACGCAGGAAGAATTCTTTGCCCAGGCCGCGACCCCGATACGGCAGTAACAGGAGGCTCTCGCCGAAGTAGCAGATCGTAGACAGGTCATAACCTGCCTTCACGAAGGCCTTTTGAAACTCGGGGCCCTCTTCGATCATCGGCATACAAGTCGTCGCACCCACGACTTCGCCTTGATCCAAAACCAGCGCGACCATGCTGCGCGGTGACTTCAGGTAGCTCTGCAAATAGTCGCGCTCATATTCCAGCGAGCCGTCATAGAGATAAGGGTAGTCGCGGAAGACGGCGATGCGTAGCTGCCCCAGCCCGTCGATGTAAGGCTGCAAGTCGGGGCCGTGGACTTCAAGGATTTGCAGGTCGGTGCTCACGTTCGGGGAGTAGGCGTTGCCGCTTGGTTTCGCAAGCGGTCGTGCCATCAAAAAAAGGCGACCCCAAAAAAAACTTCAGGGCACCTCTGGAAACCTCCTCTCGCGGAGGACTTGACTTCGCCCCGCGCTGGTGAGGCGCTATGGCCCCATAGCGCCGCCGCCGAAGCGTGGGACGTGGCGATGCGTCACTCTGACACGAAATCCCGTCGTGTATCCGGCGCGTTGAGACAACGCGCCCTACCGATCATGGACACTGCGACGGCAGTCGAAAACGAGTTTCCAGAGGTGCCCTTCACACATTTTGTCACAAACTTCCGGCGTTTGGGTAGCGGCTATTGGAAACGCATCTCCCTGCCATGACCACCATCGCTCACCAACCTACAGCTGAATGGGCACATCGTGTCCAAGTGAAGCAATTCATGACTGCTCACGAAGATAGCGGCGGCATAGCGCTGTCGATGAACCAAATCGCCGACGCCCTTGAAGGGCATCCATTGTTCGAGGACTTCTTCGGACTGACGCTGCTCCGCGACCGGCTGACGCTAGCAGAGGCGAACGACTTGCTCGACGACTTCTACGACTACTGCGACGCGCACGATATTTGGGTGGAGTGAGCTGTGCAGCGGGTGCGCGACAGATTGGCTGCCGCGCATCCGTTCTGCCCTGCCCATGAAATTGCTCTCCCTTCTCGCTGCGCTCGCGCTCCCCGTTTTCGCCCAGGACACTTCGTTGCACGACTGGCTGATTGAGGGGGAGGGCTGGAAGGTTGCGGCGGAGGGTTACAACTTCACCGACGGCCTGTGCGTGGACAAGGCTGGTAATCTGTTCTTCACCGACGTAAAGGCAGGCAAGGGCATCTACAAGATCAACGTTGAGACTGGCAAGACCAGCCTCGTCATCGACAACCTGCCCGGCATCAGCGGCCTGCAACTCGGTCCGGATGACAAGTTCTACGCCTGCCATAACAAGGAAGGCCGGATCATCCGCTTTGGCCCGGATGGTCAGCCTGAAGTGCTTCTGACCGGTGTGAAGTGCAATGACCTCGTCGTCAGCGACAGTGGACATCTTTACTTCACCGAGACGCCGACCAAGCGCATCCACCTCATCACGGCTAAGGGGGAGCATCGCGTCGCAGACGAAGGCAACGTGAACAAGCCAAACGGCATCAGCATTAGCCCCGATCAGCGCACGCTCGCGGTCAGCGACATGGGTGGGCAAAACGTGTGGACTTGGCAAATCGCCGATGACGGCAGTCTCAGCGCGGGTGCCCCTTTCATGACCATGGAAATGCCTCTGGCTGCTGACCAGACTGGCACAGCCAAGCCCGGCGAGCGCCCCAACCTTCCTCTGTATCAAACCACGTCCGGCGGCGATGGTATGACCACGGAAGCTACAGGCCGCTGGTTCGTCACCACCACCATGGGCATTCAGGTCTTCGATCAGGCCGGTCGCCATGCTGGCACCTTGGCTAAACCTTCGCCGGAAGCCAAGGTCGTGAGCTGTGAGTTCGCAGGCAAGGATCACGATGTGCTCTTCATCGCTGCGGGCGACAAGGTCATGTCCCGCAAGCTGAAGGTGAAAGGCTTCTTTGGTAGCAAGTGAAGTGATTTGCCGCCGGGCTGACGTGTGCTAACGAGCCAGGATGGACATTTTTGAAGAGATCAAATGGCGTGGTCTGCTGAGCGATTACACTCGCTTCGCCGACAGCGACAACGCGGATAAGGCCCCGCAGCTCCCCGACCTGCTCAATGGCAAGAAGGTCACGCTTTACTGTGGCTTCGACCCCACGGCGGACTCGCTGCATGTCGGGCATCTCGTGCCTTTGATCGCGCTGCGTCGGTTCCAGCAGGCGGGGCATCACCCGATTGCGGTCGCTGGCGGTGCTACCGGTTCCATTGGGGATCCCTCCGGCAAAAGCGCTGAGCGCAACCTGCTGACCAGCGATCAGATCAAGGCCAACGTCGAGTCTATCAAGCCTCAGCTCGCGCGCCTGCTCGACTTTGACGCGAAGGACAATCCGGCGCGCCTCGTGGACAACGCCTCGTGGTTCGCGCCGATGAGCTTCATCGACTTCCTGCGCGACGTGGGCAAGCACTTTACCGTCAACCAGATGGTGGCCAAGGAATCCGTGCGTGCCCGTATGGAGAGCGACGTGGGCATCAGCTACACCGAGTTCAGCTACATGCTGCTCCAGGCGTATGATTTCTACCATTTGGCCGAGCAGTGCGGCTGCGAGCTGCAAATCGGTGGCAGCGACCAGTGGGGCAACATCACCGCAGGCATCGACCTCGTGCGCAAAAAGCTACGCAAGCAAGGCTACGGCCTGACCATGCCGCTCATCACCAAGTCCGACGGCACCAAGTTTGGCAAGACCGAGGGCGGTGCTGTCTGGCTCGATCCAAAGCGCACCAGCGTATACCAGTTCTACCAGTTCTGGATCAATGCGGACGACCGCGACGTGCTGAAGTATCTGCGTTACTTCACGCTGCTGCGACATGACCAGATCGAAGCGCTGGAAGCTGCGCACGCTGCCGACCCCGGCAAGCGCGAGGCTCATCGTGCCCTGGCCCACGCGATGACGACTCTGATTCACGGCGAAGCCGCGTGCGAGGCCGCGACCCAAGCAGCCGCGATTCTGTTCGGTGGCGCAGTGGAAGACATCACCGCTGAGACCTTGGCCACTCTCCGTGCCGAAGTGCCTGCCGCAACCATTACGGCGGAGCAACTCACCGCGGGCTTCGGCATTGCCGATGCATTGGTCGTGGCGAAGCTGACGCAAAGCAAAGGCCAAGCGCGCAAGGACATCGAAGGCGGCGGGGTCTACATCAACGGCCAACGCGTCGCTGACATCAGCCGCACCTTGACTGCTGCTGATCTGCTGCATGGCGAAGGCGTGCTCTTGCGCAAAGGCAAGCGTGCCTACGCCGTGGTGTCCGTGGGGTGATGGTAGGCTTCCTGTTCATGGGCGAAGCCGAACCGCGCTCTCCCTAACCCTCCCCTTTTTGGGCGAGGGTAGGGGGGAAGGTCACTCGCTTCCTGCCCACCATTTTGCACAGCTTTAAATCTGCATGTTCTCCGCTCTGAAAAGCTTACCCCGCGACCCTTTAGCCGCCGCACTGAGAAAGCTAGCGGCGGAGAACATCTACATCGGCACCTCATCATGGAAGTATCCCGGCTGGTTGGGAACGCTCTACGATGAACAGCGCTACTTCTGGCGCGGCAAATTTGCGGAGAGCCGTTTCGAGCGCGACTGCCTCAGCGAGCACAGTGAGGTGTTTCATGCCGTGGGCGTGGATGCGGGCTATTACCGCTTTCCCTCCCCTGCCTACGTTGAGGGGCTGCTGAAGCAGACGCCGCCCGGCTACAAGTTCAGCTTCAAGGTCACGGACGAGATCACCGCGCGCACCTTCCCCAACCTGCCGCGCCATGGGGACAAGGCGGGCAAACGCAATCCGCACTTCCTGAATGCCGAGCTGTTCCGCTCGGCCTTCCTCGCCTCCTACGCGCCGCATCGGGAACGTATCGGCGTGCTCATGTTCGAGTTCAGTCACTTTCATCCCCGTGACTTCGAGCGGGGCTGCGAGTTCGTCGAGGCCCTCGATCACTTCCTTGGCCAGCTCCCGCAAGGCTGGCAATACGGTGTGGAGGTGCGCAATCGCACCTCCTGTGCGAGCCCTACTTCGCCTTGCTGCGCAAGCACAGCGTCGCCCACGTGCTGAACAACTGGACGCACATGCCCAGTGTTGGCGAGCAGATGCAGATGCCCGGCGTGTTGTTCACCCATGACGAGTTCACTGCCGCCCGCTTCCTACTCAAACCAGGTCGCACCTACGAGCAAGCGGTGCAGATGTTCAGCCCCTACAACATCACCAAAGAAGTCTGCGCCGAAGCACGCCAAGCTGCCGCTGAGTTGGTGCGCCAGCGCCGAAAAGCCGCCCGCCAACGCCACACGAAACCCACCTTCGTCTACGTAAACAATCGGCTCGAAGGCAGCGCCCTGCTCTCGATCATTGCCTTGCTCGAAAGCTTGCGCTTGGAACTCTTGCCCAAGCCTACGGATTTGAGCAAGGGAAGTTCGCTCGCATAATGTCTCATGCACAAAGCGTTCGCTCTTCTTCCCCTGCTGCTATGTAGCTGCGAGGATCGCCAGCTACAAACTTGGCGTTTACTCGAAGCACCCTTGCTTCAGCACTGGCAGAGCGCTGGGCTCGAAGGCGAAGGCAGCATCTCTTTCGCAGGCGGCGAAATCGTGCTTGGCCCTGGCCAGCCGATGACGGGTGTGAAGTTCACGGCGTGGAGCGATATGAAGCTGCCGCTTGTTGACTACGCCATTGAGTTCGAGGCGATGCGTGTGGACGGCCAGGACATCTTTGCGGGCATCACCTTTCCGATTCGTCGCCTCGACACCTGTGCCACGCTGGTCGTCGGCGGTTGGGGTGGCGGACTGGTCGGCGTCTCCAGCATCGACGGACTGAACGCCAACGAGAACTCCACCCCAGGGGGGCACCCTTTCACGAACGGCCAGTGGTATCGCTTTCGGCTGGAGGTGCGTGATGAGGAACTGAAAGCCTGGCTGGAGGATCGGCTCATCATCAATACCAGCATCAAAGGCCGCACCATCAGTCTGCGCCCCGGACAAATCGAGCAATGCGTGCCCTTCGGCGTGGCCACGTATCTGAGCACTGGCAAGGTGCGCGGGTTGGTCGTGACGGAGTTGGGCGGAGCGCATCACTCCAACTGATCCATCAGCGCATGAAGCTCGGTGCGATGCGTGTTGAGCACGCGATTGTGTCGTGCTCCGGGCAGGTCTTCATAGCTGACGAAGGAGGCAAACATTTGCCCCAGTCGGCGAGCTTGTTCGACGGGGATCACTTCATCGGCAGTGCCATGGCGAATGATGACACGGCTGTCCCCGCGCTTCTCCAGGCGCTTTAGCTCGGCGATGTTGTCATAACGATGGTAGAGGATCTCGCAGCACGGCCAGCCGACGACTTTCTGGGCCATGTCTTTCATGCTGGTGAAGGGTGCCAGTAGCAGCCCGCGCTGAACGCCAAGTTCATTCATCGCCATCAGCGCGGCCGAACATCCGAGTGAGTGACCAAACACCCGCA
>CAXNNN010000142.1:0-7849 GCA_964203095.1 Verrucomicrobiaceae bacterium
GAAGGTCAATGTGTGCGACGGCCAGTGGCACGACTTTGTCGCCAGCGTGGATGACAGGAGCGTGGTGATTTGGGTGGATGGAAAGCAGGTGCTGGAGAAAGCATTGCAACCGCTCCATGGCACGCCGAAGCCCGGCAGTCTTGCCTTCGGTCGTCTTGTCGAAGGCGGCCTCGGCTGCGATGGAATCATCGACGATGTGCGCATCTCTCGTGGTGCGATGAAGCCGCGCAAGGGCAATGCCCCACGTCGGCGCATGGACAACACGCTTGGCATGTGGAGCTTTGATAACCTCGACGCGCTGCTGCCCCCGCCCGCTCCGAAGGCAGCGGAGTTCACGCCCACTCGCGAGCCGCTCGACAAAACGAGTAACATCCACTGGCAGGAGTTCGTTAACCGGGAGCGCATCTTTGACTTCTATGGCAAGCAGGCGCTCCAGTTTATGAAGCAGAAGCCGTTGCCCGAACTGCTGCCGCCTTTCCTCGGGCTCGACGGCGGACTGCAAGGTCACTGGGGAAATCAAAACGATGCCGTGACCTGGAAAGACGGACGCTTTGCCGCCAGTGATCTCGGCAGTCTTTTCTGCGGTGTTTTCAAAGGCGGTGGCATCACTGTGACGAAGGGGATCTGCGTGCGTTTCGATGATAAATCCGCCGTCTTTGATCCTGAACGCATGGCGTGGCGCTTGGAGTGGTCGGGTGGCTTCATCAAGCCCAACGATGCCCGCCACGGGTTCATGGCCGGAGCGCCGATGGACGGCAAAGTCATCTCGAAAGAGGAAAAGAAGATCGCGGGCACTTATCGCGGTCTCTTCCGTCGAGGCAAACAAGTCACCATCATCACCAGCGAGACTGAATTGCCCGCACCAGCTGCCGCACAGTGGCCGCAGTGGATCGAAACGAAGGGCGAGCTGGGCACGCAGACGCCCTTCGCCACGGATCGCCTCACGATCCCGTTCGAGAACCCGTATGGCACGCTGTTCTTCATCACCGCGCACGACTTCTTTAGCGATGGCACCGCGGCCATCGCGACGATGACCGGCGAGGTGTGGTTGGTGAAAGGCATCGACGAAAAGCTGGAGAAGGTGCGCTGGAAACGCTTCGCTACTGGGCTGCATCAGCCGCTGGGTATGAAGGTCATTGCGGACAAGCTCTACGTGCTTGGGCGCGATCAGATCACCTGTCTGCATGATCGGAATGGTGATGACGAAGCCGACTTCTACGAGTGCATCACGAATGAAATGCAGACCTCGCCGGGCGGTCACGATTTCATTGTCGGTTTGGAAGCGGACAAGGAAGGCCGCTGGCATTTCGCCTCAGGCAATCAGGGGGTGTGTCGCATCACAGGCCGTGATCGACTTGAGGTGCTCGGCACCGGCTTCCGCAATCCGAACGGGCTGGGCATCTCGGCGGATGGTCGCTTTGTCACGACGAGCGTGCAAGAAGGAGACTGGACTCCCGCCACCTCCATCTGCCAGATTGAACTCGACCACAATCTAGGTGCGCACTTCGGTGCGGGTGGTCCGAAGGATGGCAAGCCGCCGGAACCTGTGCTGTTGTATCTCCCACGTGGCGAGGACAACAGCGCCAGTTCGCAGGCCTTCATTTCCGGCGACAAGTGGGCCTCGCTCAAAGGCGACAACAATCTTATCCATCTCTCCTCTGGCGGCGGCGGCGCGTGGCTAGTCATGCGTCAAAGTGTTAATGGCCGCTGGCAGGGCGGGGCGGTGAAGATCAGTGGTAACTTCGACTCCGGTCCGCAGTGCGCTCGCTTCCACCCGAACGACGGCCATCTCTATGTGAACGGCATGCAAGGCTGGGGCAGCTATACGCCGAAGGACGGCTGCTTCCAGCGCGTGCGTTTCACGGGCGGCGACCAACCCGTGCCCGTGGGCTTCGAGGCTCGCGACAACGGCGTGCTGATTCGCTTCAACCAGCCAGTGAAAAATGCGGACGCATCCACCTGCTTCGCCCAATGCTGGAATTACCACTACGGACCTCAATACGGCTCGCCTGAGTATTCCGTGAAGTATGCCGACACGCCCGGCCATGACCCGCTGGAAGTTCGCAGCGTGCATCAGCTCGATGGCGACAAGACGCTGTTCCTCGAGATCCCACAGATCGTCACTTCCAGCCAGATTCATCTGCATCTGAGCACGGGTCACGACATCTTCCTCACGGCACACGTCTTGGCCGAGCCGTTCACTGACTTCGAGGGCTACACTCAGATCGCCAAGACAAATCATGCCGCGCAGACCGGCATCGTAGCACCGACCCCAAGCAAACCTAACCCCTGGGCCAAGGGCGAGAAGGGGCGCGAGATCGTTGTCGAGGCGGCGCTCGGGTTGCAGTTCGTGCAGAAGCAACTCACCGCGAAGGCGGGTGAGGCGCTTTCGCTCACCTTCAAGAATCCCGATGTGGTGCCGCACAACTGGATGCTGGCTAAGCCCGGCACGTTCCAGGCGATGGGCAACCTAGCGAACCTCATGATCACCGACCCGCAGGGACTCGCGCGGCACTACATTCCGAAGTCCGACGATGTGCTGGTTTACACCGACATGACGAACCCTGGCGGCACTTTCACCATTCACTTCAGCGCGCCCAAACAGAAGGGCGAGTATCCGTATCTCTGCACCTTCCCTGGGCACTGGATGGTGATGAATGGGGTGCTGAAGGTGGAGTGACTTGCTTCATGACTTGCTAGGTTGTGCGCGTCAGCGGAGTGGTCCGCACGGTCCCCGTGCGGTAGCCAGAACCGCATGGGGACCATGCGAACCACCGCTCTACCCCGTCGTCCGCAGTCCTGAAGCCAGCGCGTTGATGCTCACCAGCAAATCCGAGATCATCGCCTCGGCGGCGACGGTGTCCCCAGCATTGACGTGAGCACGCCAGGTCTTGAGCAATTCGATCTGCTGCGCGTGCAGGACGCTCAGCGGTTGCTCGCGGATGTCCAAGGTGAAGGCTAAGCGTGGGCGGCGCGCTTCGAAGGTGCCACGGAAGATCTCGGTCAGGATGCTCTTGGTGCGATGATACTCCGCCAAGATCATCTCCAAGAAGGCGGCGCGCACAGCTTCATCCGGCACCAGCGAAGCATAGGCGGTCATCCAGTGCTCGTTGGTGCTGACGATGCTGCTCTCGATGTTCGTCAGCACGTAGCGCAGAAAGGGATTGCGCGGCAGCGCGTCCATCAGCCAAGCAAAGCCTTGCGGGTCTTCATCGCGCAGCTTGGTGAGAGCGGTGCCGGAGCCGAACCAACCGGGCAAGTAGAAGCGCGACTGCGTCCACGAGAATACCCAGGGAATCGCGCGCAGATCCTCCAGCGTGGCCTGACCGGTGCGGCGCGAGGGACGGGAGCCGATGCGGGCATTCTCCAAAGCGTCGATCGGCGTGGCCGCACGGTAGAAAGTCATGAAGCCGGGCGCGTGTAGCAAGGAGCGATACTTGTCCTTGCTCCAGTCGGCCAGCTTGTCGAGCACGGCAGAGCCTTCGTCACTCGGCGCCTCTGCGGTTTGATGCAGACCTGTGGTCGAGGCCGCGCTGGCCATTAACAATTCAATGTTGAACACCGCGCTGCCTAGATGCGCATACTTCTGCGCGATGGTCTCGCCCTGCTCGGTCATGCGCATACGGCCTGTCAGCGAGCCGTGCGGCAGCGCCTCCATGAACCAATGCGTGGGACCCGCGCCACGACCCACCGTGCCGCCGCGACCGTGGAAGAACACGGGCTTCACCCCGGCTTCCAGCACCACACGCGACAGCTCGCGCTGACCACGGAACAGCGCCCATTGGCTGGCGAAGATGCCGCAGTCCTTGTTCGAGTCGGAGTAGCCCACCATGATCTGGAGCGAAGGCTCGGCCTGCGCGGCCACACTGCGTTTCGTGATCGGATGCGCCAGAAACTCCTTCACGATGCCAGGGCCCGCTTCCAGGTCCGCCATCGTTTCAAAGAGCGGCGTCACGGGTAGGGGGCAGACCAGGCCTTCCGGCATCAATTCCATCAGGCCCGCCTCACGCGCCAGCAGGTAAACCGTCAGCATGTCCTCCACATTGCGCGTCATGGAAATGATCAGCGCGCCCAGGCCTGCATTGCCATGCTTGGCCCGATGATCGGCCAGCACGCGATGGCAGGCCAGCACCGTGTCCGCCTCGGGACCCGCGCTCATGCCTGGGGCGAGGAAGGGGCGTGGCGATTCCAGCTCGCGCATCAGCAGCGCACGTTTGTCTTCCAGCGACCACGTCGGGAAAGTCGCCCCATTCGGCACGCCCGCAGCGGTCAGCAGTTGGGCCAGCGCCTTCTCGTGGAAGGCCGAGTTCTGACGCACATCGAGCGCGGCCGAGTGGAAGCCGAAGGCCTTCAACTGACGACGGAAGGGCACCACGCGCTCGCTCACAATGGCCTGCGCACCAACTTCCAGCAGCGTGCTGGCAAAGATCGCTAAGTCCGCATCCAGTTGCTCGGGCGCGCTGTAGGCCGCAGGAGATTCAGGGTGCTCAATGGCAAGCAGCACCTTGGCTCGCATCAGGTAGGCCGCCATTCTCCACGGTTCCTCCCGGTTGCGCTCACGGATGTAGCTCACGTCCACGCCCGGCCGGCCTTCCAGCTCAGCGACAAGCCGGTCATTCAGCGCATCCAGTGCCGGGGGCGGCACTTGGAAAAGTAGGCTCATTGGCACCTCATGTGCCAGCGCCTCCAGCGCACGGCGTTGCACCCGCAGCGCATTCGCACGAAGCTCCTTCAGCGCCGCGCGCGTCACCTCCGCCGTCACGAAGGGATGCCCATCGCGATCCCCGCCGATCCACGTGCCGAAGCGCACCAGCGGCGGCAGCTCATCCAGCGCCGCCGGGTTGTAGCCCGCCGATTCCCACGCCTCGCGCAGATGAATGTGCGCCCGGGCCAGGGACTCTGGGAAGACCTCGCGCAGGTAATGCAGCGCGTTTTGCAACTCCGCCTCAATGGTAGGGCGCGTCACGTGGATCTCACCCGTGCGCCACAGCCCCTCGATCTGCACCTGGAGCTGCTGCTTCAGCCGCGACTGCTCGCGTGGGGTGAGCGCCGCGTTTTCGTGGCGGTTCATCAGCGAGTAAATCTCCAGGTGCCGCTCACGCGAGGTCTCGCGCTTTGCCTCCGTCGGGTGTGCCGTCAGCACCGGCTCCACGCAGACCGATCTGAGGACCTCCAGCAGCTGAGCCTCCGACAGGCCGCTCTTGATGAGGCGCTCCAGGTTGTCCGGCCACAGCCCCTTTTCCGCTGCTGCGCCGTGCTTCTTCTCACGCAACCGCCGCACCTGCGCCGCCGTGCGCTCCTCCACGATGTTCAGCAACTGAAAGGCCATGGAGTACGCCTGGCCCAGCTTCCGGTCTGGCCCCGTGGGGCAGCTGCTGTGCTCGTTCATCCAGGGCAGGCGCTCCGCCAGTGCGGATTCACCGATGCGGCCCAGCGTGGTGGCGAAGGCTTCCATGAGGTAAGCCAGGTCGGTCTTGAGCACGTTAAAACCGACGTCGCGGAGAGATTCAGAAGTGGGATCAGGCAAGAGCGGAACTGCTCTCTAGCAGGAACAGTGCCCAGGGAAAGGGGATGGTGCAAAGGAGTGTGCCGGGAGCGGGGCGATCCGCGTCGAACTTCATTTAGTCAGCAGGAATCACCGCGGAGACTTTCCCCGGAAAGTTGCTTCGATTTCAAGCAGAAATGCACGGCCCCGGATTCTGCTTTCCCCGACGTTTAGCGGCTGTGGAGGGCGGCGCGAGAGCAGCTGAGAGAGCATCGTTAGACGCTTCCGGTCTCATGGGTTGAGATGCCGCCCCATACTAACCATGTCGTTGTTACTGAAACCGAGGCGTTCGTAAAAGGCGAACGCAGAGATGTTGTCGGTGCTGACGAACAAGTTCAGTTTCGGGCAGCCGCGTTCGTGAAGGATGCTCTGTAGATGAGCAACGATGGCGCGGCCGTAGCCTTTGCGTTGGTGCTCGGGAGAAACCGCCAAGTAGTAGAGGTAGCCTCTGTGCCCGTCGTAGCCTGCCATGCCGGATGCGATAACCGCAGAGTCCAGCGTGCCGATGAGAAACAACTCTGGCTGCACGGCGAGTTTGCGGCGGATGTCCGCCTGCGAATTGCTGTTCGGCGAGACCAATCCACAGCTAGTCCAAAGGGCGAGGACAGCGTTCTCATCGGTGGGCTGGTATGCTCGGATGTCAAACATGCGGCGCTGCCTAACATGTGAATCATCGACATTCAACCTGTCGAACAACCTTCCAATAGCGCACGAAACCAATACGGGCTGGAGTGCCTCCAGCAAAAAAATCCTCGACGCCAAGCCGTAGCTCGTGGTGTTAATCTGTTGTAGCTTGCCTCTGTGAGGCCGGGAGGAATGGGCGATGCTTTGGTGGTGGGCTCGTGGCTTGATGGAGCGGGGTTGGGTCTGGCGGGTTTGTGTTTGCGATAGGGAAGGGGACCGGCCTCACAGAGGCCAGCTACAACGGGCCGGCTGCAAGCCAGGGCGAAGTGCAAGATGGGCCGCTTCCTGCTTGCATGGCAGGCTGGGTCTTTCTACAAGAGGAGCGATGCTTCTTTACCGCACCCCGAATGGCCCAGTCCTGGAACTGGACGGACAGTTCTCTCTCGTTACGGCTCACTGGAACGATCTTCTCAATCGGGATGATCTGCCTGAGTTCTTGTCGAAGGCGAAGAGTGTGCCGACGACGAAGCCGACGGTGCTGCTGTCGCCGGTGGCGCAGCAGGAGGTGTGGGCGGCGGGCGTGACGTATTTCCGCAGTCGCACGGCGCGGATGGAGGAGAGCAAGGACGCAGGCGGCGGCACTTTTTACGACCGGGTGTATGAGGCACCGCGGCCGGAGATTTTCTTCAAGGCGACGCCGCATCGCGTGGCGGCCCCTGGGGGCCTGATGCACTTGCGCCGCGATTCATTGTGGATGGTGCCGGAGCCGGAGTTGACGCTGGTGATCACGCGCAATGGCAAGCTGATCGGGCACACGGTGGGCAATGACTTGTCCTGCCGCGACATCGAGGGGGAGAACCCGCTGTATTTGCCGCAGGCAAAGAGCTTCAAGCTGAGCGCGGCGGTGGGGCCGTGCATCCGGGTGACGCATGAGCCGCTGCCGGGCAGCACGAAGGTGGTGGTGGAGATCCTTCGCGCAGGGAAGAACGTCTTCACCGGCGACACGGCGCTGGATCAGATGAAGCGGACGCCGGAGGAGCTCATCGGATGGTTGTTCAAGGACAATGAATTCCCGAACGGGGCGTTCTTGATGACCGGAACAGGCACGGTACCGCCGGATGATTTCACGCTGAAGCTGGGCGACGAGGTGCGCATCACGATCGATGGCATTGGGACGCTGGTGAATGTGATGGGGTGAGGGCAAACGGGGCTTTGACACGAGGCCCGAAGCAGCGAGCATCATATCATGGCCAGAGAGTTGATTTTTGAAGTGACTGAGGCTGAGGGAGGCGGCTACTGCGCGCACGGCCTGGGCTATGGAATCCACACTCAAGGCGACACGCTTGAGGAATTGCGTTCCATGGTGCGAGATACGGTGGCTTGTTACTTCGATGACCCTGCGGAGGCTCCGCAGATCATCCGACTGCACTTTGTTCGTGACGAAGTTTTGGCGGTATGAAGTTACCGCGCGATGTCGATGCGGATGAGTTGATCAAAGCGCTGCGTGTGTTGGGCTATTCTCCGACTCGGCAGACGGGCTCGCACATTCGGGTGACGACGCAGATGCAGGAAGTGTCCGTGTGATCGTTAAAACATAAGTGCGGATGGTTGGCGCTCCAACGACAGGTTGGAGCGGTCTTGAAAGAGAACACAACCAACCATCCGACATGAAAAACAGAG